>SLCJ01000126.1 GCA_007125835.1 Verrucomicrobiales bacterium
CCTTCGATATCTCAGGCGGGTTCCTCGCCCCCTATCTCGGAGAGAATGGCGAAGTGGGCCGCTGCCCGCTGCTCGCCCACGTGTCCAAAAGCTCCAGCACCTTTGAAGAGGGAACCGGCGGCTACGGATACAATTCCCAATACATCGGCGGCATGCCCGGTGGCGCATTCGATCGTGCCACCGGCCTGCGCATTTCGCGCACCGTCCTCAATATCGACCACCCTTCCCGAACGGTGATGTTTGCGACCACCGCCTATGCCCGGCGCGATGGCATCCAGGAATATCCCTTTGCCGAACCACCCTACTGGGACTTCGGCGACGGCCCCTCCGGCCGCCGCCCTTCACCCACCGTGCACTTTCGCGCCAATGGCAAGGCCTTGATCGCCTGGGCCGATGGCAGCGTCTCCGCAGAACCCATGTCCCCGCGCAGCCCCGGCACCAACCCCCACGGCGGCGACGCCGACGAGCACAACCTCGGCTGGTTCGGACCCGACGAGGAAAACGGATACTGGAACCCCAGGCGCATGAATCCATAGCCGAAACGCCTTTCCGCCAATCAGAGAGCTTCTTGTTGGAGCCGAAGGGATAAAATACCATTTCCATCCCTTTGTTCGCTTCCGGCCACCGGAGGGATTCGCAGGCAATCCGGCTTGCCCACAGCCTGCGTCCATGCGACAGATGGCTCCGCGCCTCGCTACGGGTACGGACGCAAACACCAAGTCCACACCCACCTCCCTTCCCCTCCCCTCACATGAAACTGACCATCATCGGATCCGGATATGTCGGTCTGACCACAGGAGCCTGCTTCGCCGAAGTGGGCCATGAAGTCGTCTGCGTCGACAACAACGAACAGAAAGTCGCCACCCTCCTCGAAGGGCGCATCCCCATCTACGAACCCGGCTTGGAGGAACTTGTGCACCGCAATGTCGCGGCGGGACGCCTCCGATTCACCACGTCCACCCCGGAGGGCGTGGCCCACGGCACCGTCGTCTTCATTGCCGTGCCCACGCCTCCCCAGCCGGATGGCTCGGTCGACCTCACTTACATCGAGCGCGTCGCCCGTGAAATTGCCACCTCGCTCACCCCGGATCTCGGCTATCGCGTCATCGTCGACAAATCCACGGTGCCCGTCAAAACCGGCGAAAAAGTCGCCGATACCGTACGCCGCTACGCCCCGGACGGAGTCGAATTCGATGTCGTTTCCAATCCTGAATTCCTCCGAGAAGGCAGCGCCGTCGGCGACCTCATGGAGCCTGACCGCATCGTCATCGGAGCCAACTCCGACCGCGCCATCGCCGAGATGCAGCGCGTCTATTCCCCCTTCGTCGCACCCGTGCTGATCACTGATATCAACTCCGCGGAGCTGATCAAACACGCCGCAAATTCCTTCCTCGCCCTGAAAATCTCATACATCAACCACGTCGCCCGCATCTGCGAAGCCTCCGGTGCCGACGTCGAGAAAGTGGCCGACGGCATCGGCATGGACGAACGCATCGGCCGCTCGTTCCTCAATGCCGGACTCGGCTATGGCGGCTCCTGCTTCCCGAAAGACATCGCCGCCTTCATCCACATCGCCGACCAGCTCGGCACCCCCTTCACTCTGCTCAAGGAAGTGCAGGCCATCAATGGCAGCATGGTCAGCCATTTTATCGACAAGATCCGCGAGAAGCTCTGGGTTTTTCAGGACAAGAAGATCGCCGTCTGGGGCCTCGCCTTCAAAGCCAACACCGACGATGTTCGCTCGTCCGTGGCCATCGAACTCATCCGCCGCCTCGCCGCCGAGGGCGCTCAAATCTCTGCCTCCGACCCCAAGGCCCTCGATACCGCCCGCGCCGCCGGCCTGCCAGACACCGTCACCCTCTGCGAATCCCCGCTCGAAGCCGCACAAGGGGCCGAAGCCCTCGTCATCGCCACCGAATGGCTGCACTTCGCCGACGTGGACTTCCACGAGGTCCGCAAACAAATGCACACACCGCTTGTCTTCGACGGACGCAACCTGCTCGACCCGTCCGCCATGCGTCACCTTGGCTTCGAATACCACAGCATCGGACGCCCCTGAGCAGTCGGCAATAGCCCCTAATATTTGCCTGCCATTTATTGATCGCCCCATCCTCACCGAACTCTGCGACCTCCGACACGGTGCGTCACCCAGTGGAGGCGGTTTGAAACCGCCCCCCAGCACCCCCTTCTTACCACCCGCAAAGTGAATCTTGGGCGGCTGATGGGTTGGTTTGACCGCCACATCCCCCAAAAAAGCGCCAGAGGACTGGTCGCACTCCAAGACGCTGCCGCGACTGGATAGCGTGTGAGCGCGCCGACGTGGAGGCGATCATTGGTCGCCTTCCCGCGGAGCGAAACAGCGTCTGAGAAACCTCCGGCACGCAAGCGCGGTGGTAAGACGCAAGTGGAGGATCGAGAGCTACACCGGGCTGGATCGTAGCGCACCCCCGCCGATCCAACGCCTTTTGGCCCCAGCAGATCCCCGAAGATCATCGCCCCCTCTACTCTGGCTCCGGTGTCTCCCCCTCAAGCTCACGGATCCGAGACTCCAGCCTCTCGTTTTCCCGCTTCAGCACCTCATTCTCAAGATCAAGGTAGCCAATCCTAAGCTCGAGCATCCTGACCCTCAACTGGCGTTCCCTTATCGCATCATGTTCGTTTTCTGCAATCAGTCGGCTTTTAAAATCTCCAAAAATCACAATCCACAAAGTCGTCAAACCAACCAAAAAAAGCACGAAGAACTCATTTCTCTTTCTCTGAATTTGGAACGGCTCGTCATTCGAGCGAAGATTCATCTTGTCGCTGTCCCTTTCCATTTTTTCAGATCTTTCCAATTCGTTGCGCCTCAGGACGAGGGTTCAATCCTCCTCACTTGCTACATTATTCATATTCTGCCTTACCATATTCAATCTCTTCTCCATCTCCTCCACTTCCCTTTCCATTTCCTCAAGTTTATCCCTGTCACCCCCCTCTGCGGCAAGTTCCCTGTATTCTATCACATCAAATATAGCAAACAACAACAGAACAGCGATTGCACCCAACCACGCATTCCGAGAACCGGTTTTCTTCTCCGGCCCGAATCTCTCGTCGTTATCTTGAAAGGGATCGCTCATTCGCCTTAAATATCAGGCCCGGGCAGAATGTGTAAGATATAACAAAAATTTATTTTTCATTGGCAATTCCTTTCAAATTCATTTCAAGAAAAAGGAGCGATTCTTTATTTTGACCCAGCACCTTAACACGAATTGCTCGTGCATCAGAAATCCTTTGTTTTGAAAATTTAAACGCAGACATCCCAAGAAAACGATTGAGCATTTCCTCCGCCGGCTCGGCTGCAATCACATCTTCAGGACTGCCATTGATACTCCTGTCCCCTCCCAAAAACTCGATGGACACGGTAGCAGTTGGGACGGGAAAGTCCTCCGAGAAATATGCGATAGAAAGCATTTCTGATTCCTCGCAGTTCATGATGTAAAGAATCACTCCCCCCGAGTGCACAGACATCATCTCCTCGCCAAGATCCTTGTCGTTCATATGCCGAGCCACGGTCTCGGTAAAGTCCGCATAGCAGGTCATTGTGGATAAGGCGAGGAAGGCAAAGATCTTTTTCATCTTGTTTTTATTGGGGGGGGAGTGCAGGTTTACACGAAGGAAGGATTTTACAGCCGATGCCACGATGTGCATCCCGAAGCGCAGCACTGCTGCGTAGACATGCCTGATTCCGGACCCACCACGGCGGCACGCGACAGATGTCCCTCCGGCATGGGCTGTGCTTCGGGGTGTCGCCTCTCCAGGTTTTCCCGGCGATTCATGGTGGAAGTGTATCCTGAAATCAGCCTCGGTTTCAAGTCAGAAGTTCGCTGTTTTTGGGAGTTGCGGGGGATTTGAGATGGCTAATGCACCTCATTCTCAAGATCAAGGTAGCCAATCCTAAGCTCGAGCATCCTGACCCTCCAGTCCGGCCCGGACCTTATCCAGCCACTCCACAAGAGCGGAAATCATCTGCTTCTTGTGAGACGGCTCGTTGAACGAATGATCCGCCCCCTCGATCAGAACCATCTCCACATCCTCTCCACGGGTATCACGGACAAGTTTGCTGTCGTCGGGCAGCACCACATCATCGGCAGTGCCATGAATCAGCAACCATGGCACCGTCACGGCTTTGGCATGGGGCAACACACTGCCGATCATCTCACAAAGATCCGTCATGAAAGCGCCGGACAGCGGGCACTCCGGTTCATCCCACATCGTGCCCTTGTCCGGCTCGACCTCGCCGAATTCGGCCAAAGCAAAGCGGCGGGTGTCCACCATCCCGGCAAGCGAAACCAGCGCGCGAATGCGCGGGTCCTGCGACGCCAGCATCACGGCTACCGCCGCACCCATACTATGCCCCACCACCACGATGTGCCCGTATCCTGCGGCAGCCGCCGCATCGATCACCGCACGCAGATCATCACATTCCTTGGTTGGGGTTGCAGCGCGGAAGTCTCCTTCGGACGCGCCATTTCCTGCAAAGGAAAAGCGCAGGGTGTCATACCCGCTTTCGTTCAGGGCGCGGGCGGTGTCGGCGACCACAGGACGGTCGAGATTGCCCGTGACACCATGGGCAAGGACGACGAGATGGCCTTCGTGCCTGCGGGAGCCGATTCCAGCCTCAAAGCGAGAGTCGAGGCGTTCGTTTGCTGAATTGCGGATGGGTTGTTCGATCATGGGGAAATTTTCAGGCTGAAGCGTTTGGGCCGCGTCCGGGGAAGGTGAGCTCGGCCACACCCGACTTATCAAGTTCGCCTAGTCCGAGATCAATCAATCGCTGATATTGCGCCAATGTGGCCTCAGCCAGCGGCGTGTGGACGCCGGCCTCATTCGCCAGGGCCAGCGCAATGCCCGAATCCTTCGCCGCATGGGCGGCTGAAAAGAAGCAGTCGTGATCGCGTTGGATCATGTCGTCGGCGTCGGTCGCAAGGACGCGGGAATTGGCTCCCGTCTGCCGGAAAACCTCACACAGCATGCCGAGATCAAGCCCGAGAGCGGCACCGAGACCCAGTCCTTCGGCGAGAGCCGCCGTGTTGATGTTCATCACCATATTCACCAGGGCCTTCACCTCCGAGGCCTTGCCCAGCGGACCAATATGGAGAAGCGCCGCGCTCAGATCCTCGAGCAGCTGCCTCTGCCCGGCGAACACACTCTCCTCACCCCCGATCATGAGAAACAACTCGCCATTCCGCGCCTGAGGAATGCTGGATGCCATACAGGCCTCCAGGCAGGCCCCCCCCGCCGCTTTCGCCGCTTCCCCAATGCGTGGGTGAATCCCGGGACTCAGCGTCGCACAATTGATGAACACGCGGGCCTCGGCAAACTCAAGCAAATTTCCGCTGTCAAAGAAGATCGCCTCCATGGCCATGTCGTCACTCACCACTGTGAGAATCACATCCGCCGCCTTGGCCACCGCTGCCGGTGTGGACGCCGCCTCCGCACCCAACTCCCCGGCCATGGCTGCAGTGAGCGCCACATCCACGTCAAACACACTCGACACCACCCATCCCTTGTCCTTGAGGCAACGGGCCATGTTGCCACCCATTCGCCCGAGGCCCACGATTCCGATCTTTTGTTGTTTCATCCGCCACGAATACCAGACCCGCCGGAATACGCAAGCACGAACAAGACATCGCATATTGGCAAAACAAAGACCCATCCTCGACTCGCACCCGGGATGTCCCATCCACGCCAAAACCGACAAACCACCCCACGCCACCACGAGCCCCTGTGGCGGCGTCCCTATGAGCGCCGGACCTTGACACCTTCACAGCTGCCCCGTCTTTTGCCGTTGCCACCAGAGCCGCTATGGGCCTGAGCGCTCCGGCCTATTTCTTTTCGTCGTCGCCGGATTCCGGAGGTTTTTCGTCGCTGTCTTTGCCGTTTTCTTCTGCCGATTGATCTTGATCGTTTCCGTGATCGTGATCCGTTTTGCGGTGTTTCCATGGGTCGATGGAATCATCGCGGGATGCGTAGGGATCGGCGGTGTGGCCCCAGTCGTCCGGGAGTTCCTCGGGGTGGGGTTCGTCGGGGTTGTCTTCTGTCGGGCCGTTTTTCGCGGGCTCGCTGCCGGGGGCATTTGTTGTTGGTTTCGTCGGCCTGGGGTAGGGGTCGGTCTCGGAGAAGGGGTCGCCGGCGCGGTATTCGGGGTGTTCGTCTTCGACATCGGCGGCACGCGAAACGATGCCGTTGGCGGGGCGGGGCGAGGGTGCGTCGTCGGACGGGGGCCCATCTGATCCGGAGCCGCCGCCGTCTCCTCCGGCTGCGGCACCTGCCGGCAGGGCCTGGACATCGGTGCGCAGGCGGCTTTCGCGCCATTCCTGTTCCTCGCGTTCTGCTTCGCGGTGCTCCTTGCGTTCGATGAACCAGGAAAGCCAGATGCAGATTTCGTAGAGGATGCACATGGGTATGGCGAGCATCGAGAGCGTGATCGCATCGCCAGTGGGTGTGAGGATCGCTGCGGTGACAAAAATGATGACAATGGCATAGGAGCGCGACCCGGCCATTGACGAGTAGTTGAGGATTCCCAGCTTGACCAGTGCCATGACGACGACCGGCAGTTCGAAAGAGATGCCGAACACCAGCGAGAACTGGATGACGAAGGTGACGAAATAGCCGATACGCCAGTCGTCCTGAATGCCGCGCGCCATGCTGTATTCGTGGAAAAACTGCAAGGCCCGCGGCAGCACACCGAAATAGGCGAAGAAAACGCCCGTCAGGAACAGCCCGAAGCCAATGGCCACCGAAGGATAGAGCACGCGACGTTCGCGGGGCGTGAGCCCGGGGAGCACGAATTCGGCGAGGAACCAGAGAAGCAGGGGGAAACACAGCACCAGAGCACCGTAGAACGAGAGTTTGAGCGAGAGCATGAAACTCTCGGCGGGTCCGAGGGCCGTCATTCGCAGCATCTGGGTGCTGTCGCGCAATTGCCCGCGCGGATTGCGTTCCACCAATTCACGCGCCAGTGCCCGGATTTGCTCGTCGACGCCGACCCCTTCGACAAAAGGCACCCTGCGGTCACGTGGCAGGGTGACGGCCAGGCCGTAAATTTCGGTTGCCCGGACGGCGGCCCGAAGATCGTCTGGAATCTGTGCCAGGAATGAGGAACGGTCTTCCGGGGAGGCATTGCCCAGGGCCAGAGCCATGCGTTTGATCTCGGACCAACTGCTCTCGTCGATTCCATCGGGCAGCGTGTTGCCATCGATATGCTCCAATCCCGCGAGGGTGATCGGGTAGCGCGCAATATCCATCAGCTGCTTGTTGAAAATGAAGCAGACGATCACGCCAATCGACAGCGTGGCCACCATTTTGGTCAGCATCTTGCGCAAATCCTCGAGGTGATCAAGGAAGGGCTTTTCCTGGTCGTCCCACCGCGAACGGCGTTCGTGGAGCGATTCCCGGGCGCTGAAGAGTTTTTTCAGGACAAACATGTGTGTGATGGCGGGTGGCAACCATACCCGGGATGGAGCGAAAGGAAAGAGCGGAAAAACGCCTTCCCGATACGGCGGTGGCCGAACGGTTGTTTCATCGGGCCCGCGCCCCGCCACCTGCTACAGCAGGCCGAGGGCGGTGAGCCGGGCGAAGCAGGCGAGGGTGTTCGCATCGCGCACCTCGCCTGCGGCGATCATTTCGCGCAGCTCGCGGGCGGTGACTTTCCGCACTTCATGGATCACCTCGCTGCCTTCGCCCAGCGGCTGCGGGTCGGGCAGGGCTTCCACCGATTCGGCGAGGAAAAGGTGTCCGCGTTCGTCGGTGAATCCCGCCGATGAAAAAAACAGCCCGAGAGGAATCAGCCTGCCACCGCCCGGCGGCAGGCGGTGTCCGGTTTCCTCTTCGAGTTCGCGCCGCGCCGTGGCCGCAATCTCCTCGCCGTCGGCGTTTGGCACATCCACCTGCCCGGCCGGAAATTCCCACAAGGTGTCCTCCACCGCCGGGCGCTCCTGATGCACCAGCAGGAAGCGGCCGTCGGCCAGGCGCGGAGCCACGATCGCAGCCTGTTTGCGCCTGACGACCATCCACCGCACGCCGCCATGAGGCCGCGCCGGGGTGGCGAAATCAATTTCCTGCACACGCAGCCACGGTGAGGAGGCCACGTCGCGCACTTCCAGGCGTTGCCACTTCCCGCACGAGTGGGCTTGGTGGGGGCGCTTTTTCTTTGACGCGTCGATTGGGCGGGAGAAGGGTTTCATCTCCGCCAAAACTATGGCCCACACGCCCTGTGCGCAAGGCCGGTGGGAGATGGTTCCGCACCGGTCGGCCGCCAAGTGCAGGCTCCACTCCTGTTTCGTCCATTTGCCGGGTTGCCCCATCAAGCTGGCGCGTCGGCTCCCAGGGGCGCGAAATCACTTGAAATCAGCCCCTTTATCCCATTTTATATTCCACCCCCGCCCCCTTCGACCATGGCCCGATCTGGCATCATGAACCGCCGCCACTGGCTGCGAACCGCCGCACTTGGAGCGGGAGCCCTTTTGCTTCCCCGCGAAGCGGCGGCATGGAATGTCGTACGCCACAACGACCGGGACTATGTCACTGGTCGCGATGTTGCGCAGTTCTATCGTTTTCCGGAGTATCGTGTGCAGGGGAACCGTGTGACCTTCCGCACGGCGGATTTTTGGATGCGGGGTACCATCGGCGGGCACGAGCTGGTGATTCGCGGGGTGAAATTCATCCTCAGCCTGCCCATCGAGAGCAGGAATGGCGAGGCGCTTTTCTCTCGTCTGGATCTCGTCAAGCTCGTCGACCCGGTGCTCAGGCCCGACTACATCCGTGGCACTCCCGATTTCAGCACCGTGGTGATCGATCCGGGGCACGGCGGGCACGATCCGGGCGCGCGCGGCCCGTTCGGCGATGAGAAAACTTTTGCCCTCCGCACCGCACTCCAGCTCGAGACCATACTTCGCAGCCTGAGGTATCAGGTGGTCATGACCCGTTCGGACGACCGATTCGTTTCCCTCTCGGACCGGGTGGCCATTGCCAACCGTCATCCGCGCTCGGTCTTCATTAGCCTCCACTTCAACGATGCCGCCAATCGCTCCGCCCGTGGCATCGAAACTTTCGCCCTGGCACCGGAAGGGGCCGCCTCCACCTTGCGCCGCTGGCGCGAGGACAACCTCGACCGCCGCCGTGGCAACCTGCGCGATGCGGAGAACATCGCACTCGCCACCGCCGCTCACAGCGGGTCGCTGCGGCAGGTCGCCTCGCACAATCCGGTGGACCGCGGGATCAAGCGCGCCCGCTTCACGGTCATTTCCGGAATCGCCATGCCGGGCATCCTGTTTGAGGGCGGGTTCGTCCGCCACGCTCAGGAAGGGCGTCTCATATCCACGCCATCCTACCAACGCCTGCTTGCCCAGGGACTGGCCGCCGGTGTTCGCAACTACCGCGCCGCGCTCCGTTGATGGGCTGCGCCGTGGCTGCGATCATTTGATCACGCGGGATCCTTTGCCGAACGGGCGAATACGCGGGTGTAGAGCAGACCGCTCAGCACGGTGGCAAAGAGGGTCAGCCAGAATGAGATTGTTTGCGCCCAGGCCCAGAGTCGCCAGTCGGCGACGTTTTCGAGACCGATTTCCCGGAATCCGAGGGTGCCGAAAATCACGCAGATCAGCACGATTTGGGTCACTGTTTTCAGTTTTCCCCAGAAGTCGGCGGCGATCACCTGGTGCCGTGCCAGGGCGAGCATCCGCACCCCTGTGACCAGGAATTCGCGGAACAGGATTACGATCACGAACCAGGCCGGCAGAAGTTGGTCTACGGCGAGAAGCACCAGCGCCGCCGTGACCATGATCTTGTCAGCCAGCGGGTCCATCAACCGCCCGAAGTCGGTAACCTGGTTGTTGCGTCTGGCGAGGTATCCGTCGAGAAAATCGGTGATCGAGGCCGCAAGGAAAAGCACGAAGGCGAAAGCATAGCGGTAGGAGCCGTCGAACGAGAGCACGATTACGAAAATCACGCTGAGGAACACCCGGGCGACGGTCAGGGAATTGGGAAGGTTCATGGAGAAAAGGCGGGGA
>SLCJ01000164.1 GCA_007125835.1 Verrucomicrobiales bacterium
ATGAAATACGACGTCCGAACATTTGTGAAATCCAGGGCGCTTTTGGCGGCGCTGATGGGAATGATGGCGCTGAGCGAGCATGTATCGGCCGAATTGCTCGCACTTTACCGTTTCGAGGACGGCTCGGCGGATCTCGGTGCGGTGATAGCGGACAGCAGTATAAACGGCTTTGATGGAGAGGTGGCTGGAGACGCGATCGAGTTCGTGCCGGGTCGTGACGGCTTTGGCAACGCGGCCCGATTCACCACTGCCAACGGCTTCGTCACCGCTGCCTTTCCCGTAGGCACAATCGTCGGCGACTTCGCCATCTCGTTCTGGATGAAACCGGAAAGCCTCAGCGGATCATCGGCTTATGTGACCGCACGAAATGTCGGAGGCAGCCAGTTGGCGGCCATCTGGGAATACCTCGACGACCATGTGGAACTTTTCTTTACCGGCGGAACCGGTCCAAATCCTCGTCCCGGTTCCGGAATTGCATTTGCTGACACGGAGTGGCGGCACATCGTATACACCCGCAGCGGAACCGAGTATGCCTATTATCTGAATGGGGTGAAAACTGAAATCGGCACGCTTGCGGGTAACTTTAATAATGTCGCGCAAAATCTCTTTATCGGTGCTGCGAACGCCTCGGGGGCGTCCGGGTTCTCCGGCCTGTTGGATGATGTGGCTTGGTTTAGCCAAGGGCTTGATGAAGACCAGGTCGAAGCCATCATGGATGGCGACTTTTCCGGGTTCATACCCGATCCGGCATTGCTTGCGCCTGCGGTGGTCGATTTCGGCACCGTTCTCCTCTCCGAGTCGCCGTTCGCGCTTTCGTTTGATGTAACCAATATCGGGGAAAGCCTGCCACTCGACATCACCGGGCTGGATTTCACAGGGCCGGATGCGGTTGCTTTTGCTGCCGGGGCTCTGCCGACCGGCATCGCGCCGGGCGGTGGCACTGGCACGGTAAACTTCACCTTCACTCCTGATATTGGTGCGGCTGTCTACATGACCACAGCAATTCTGACGAGCAACGACCCCCGCAGTGAGAGGGAGGTGGACATTGTCGTGACCGTTGAGGAAAGCCCTCGTGTTGGTGCGCCTGCCTTGGTCCAATTCCCGCCGATCCGCACTAACGAAGGGCCGGGCGTTCGGGAATTTGAGGTCCGCAATCTCGGTGGTGCAGCCGTACTTGAGATTAGCGAGGTGACCTTTAGCGGGACAAATGGCGCCAACTTTACGATCACTTCCTTCCCCACATCCCTACAACCAGGCGAGACCGGAATGATCGTCGTCACCTTCGATCCAGACGGGGTGGCGGGCAGCTACTCCGCTGATTGCGAGATCACGAGCAACGACGACTTGTCGCCGACATTGGTTCAGCTTGAGATCTTTGCGGCGGACGTGCCGGTAGCGGCGAATGCTTATCAGCAAGCGGTGTTGAACACCGGGCCGTTGCTCTATTGGACTTTCGACGAGGACGACCCCGACGCGGATGCGGTGGATGTAATCTGGGGGCTACCTGCCAATGATCTTCGGAGGCAGGGAGCGGCGGGGCGAGTGACCAGCCCCCTCGGTTTGGGCAATGCCGCGGATTTCGACGGGGTGTCCGGCAGCCGGTTCTTCACCGACACTCTGGAGCTTGGCGCGACAAGTTTTCCCCATTACGCGATTGAAATGTGGATCCGCCTCGAAGATCCCACGTCCCTAGCCTACCTGCTGGAGGGCTGGAATGGGACGCCCGGTGGCACCAACTCGCCGGCCTTGATCCACGGTTTCAACCCGAACCTGGAAGCATTCTTCCAAGGCGGCTTCCGCACCGGAAGTGCCGGACCGACAACCCTAGCCGACATGGGTTGGCACCATGTCGTGATGGAGGTCAATGTCCCGGACAACACCCACAGTTTCTACATAAATGGTGCCTTGGCCGGCACCTATCCGGGTTCCGTGCCGTGGCGTCTGCCCGCGCTTGCCATCGGCTCGCCGGCGGTCAATACCGACGAACCGATGGTCGGCCAGATCGACGAACTCGCTTTCTATGATCTCGACGGCGGCGCGATCACCGGCCAAGACATTGCCGATCACTATCTGGCGCTGGGCGATGGTGCCGGGCAAATGCCGCAACTGGTCGTGGAAAGTTTCGACGCGGCCACGTCGGAGTTGCGCGTGGAGTTGCGCCAGGTCCCTCCCGGCAAAATGTTTCACCTTCGCGGCTCTACTGATTTAGAGGAGTTCTTACCGTTGAGCCCGCCAGTTCATTTCGATAGCGACACGCCGTCGCCCCTCGTGATCCAAACCGGCGGCCAACCTCGCTTCTTCCTGAAGGCGTTCGAAGGGGAGTCGCCGTGAAAATCCAAGCGTTCGTCAACGCGTGGGATTGGTTGATGCGGTCTCGACTGGACTGAAACGGTGCGCCCGATGTATTGGCCCGATGAAAAACCCTATTGAAAACTCAAATTAAAAATCGGATCATTGCATTTTTGATCGTCCCGCTCCTATCCGCCGCCTTGCTGCATGCGGAACCGCAACTGGTGGTCAGCGCCGAACCCGCCAATGATCTTTTGCGGGTGCTGGATGCCGCGGGCTACGAATG
>SLCJ01000173.1 GCA_007125835.1 Verrucomicrobiales bacterium
CACCAGATGTCCGACGCAGCGTCACGAGCGAATCGAGCGACACCATTTCGCCCGACCCCGAACGAACAAACACTTTCGCCAAGTCCTCGGGCTCCATCCGAAATTCCGCCTCCGACTGCACATTAACCTGCCACAGCCGCCCCAAATAACTAAAATCGTTGACATACAGCGAGCCGAATGTCCCCCGCAGTGCGTCGTAGACATCGTTGATCGGCACGCCGATTGCCCTTGCCTTTTCGCGATCGACGGAGGCTGCATAGCGGGGGATGCCGGTGTCGATCGTGGTGCGGACATTGGCCAGTTCCGGACGCTCCATTGCCGCGCCTACCGTCGCCAGCGCCTTGGCCTCCAGTTCCTCCACCCCATCGCCACCGCGCAGCTGCAAATACCCCTCCACTCCGCCGGTGAGCGAAAGCCCCATAATCGGCGGTGGCACGAACGCGATCACCATTGCCTCCGGCAGGCCCATTCCCACCCCCATGATCCGACCCGCCACCGAGGCCGCATCCTGGCCCGGGCCCGTGCGCTCACTCCAGTCGCTCAAATTCGCAAAAGCCAGCCCGGCATTGGATCGCAGCGATCCGGCAAACAAATCAAATCCCGCAATCGCCGTGAAATCATCGATTTCATCCATTGCCAAAAGCACGTGCGAAAGCTGGTCGCGCACCGCCTCAGTCCGCCCCAACGCCGCCGCCGGCGGCAATTGGGTCACCACCAGGGCCACCCCCTGATCCTCCTGTGGGACCAAGCCATCCGGCATGCGCCCGATCAGGAAAACCACCGCCGCCACAACCACCGCGAACAGCGCCACACCCGCCACACGCCACCGCAACAACAAACCGACCACCGCCGCAAAGCCCGAGGTGATCCAGTCGAAGGCACGGTTGAACCACCGGAATGGAGCCGCCACCTCCTTTGGCTCGCGGTCCAGCAGCAGCGCACACATCGAAGGCGTGAGCGTCACCGCCACCACCCCGGACACCACCACCGACACCGTGATTGTTACCGCAAACTGTCGATATAGTTCGCCGCTGAGCCCGCCCAAAAACGCCACCGGAACAAACACGGCCACCAGCACCAATGTCGAAGCCGCCACCGCCCCCGAAACCTGGCGCATCGTCTCCACCGCCGCATCCCGCGCCCGCATCCCCTTCTCATGCATCAGCCGCTCGACGTTTTCCATGACAATGATCGCATTGTCCACCACAATTCCGATCGCCAGCACCAGACCGAAAAGTGTCAGCAAATTCACCGAAAAACCAAAAGCCTGCATCCCGGCAAAGGTGCCAATCAACGACACCGGAATCGCCGCCACGGGAATCCAGGTCGCCCGCAAATGCTGCAAAAACACAAAGGTAACCAACACCACCAAGATCGTCGCCACGACAAGCGTCTTGAACACTTCGCGGATGGAAACCAGCACGAATTCCGTGGTGTCATAGGGAATGGAAAAGGACATCCCCTCGGGAAACCGTTCCGACATCCGTTCCAACTCGCCACGCACCGCCGCCGCCGTCTCCACCGCGTTGGCACCCGGCTCAAGATACACGCCGAAGGGCACCGCAGGCACACCGTTGTAGGTCGAGGAGAAAGCATACCCCTGCGCCCCAAGTTCAATCCTCGCCACATCACCCAGCCGTAGCGCGCTTCCGTCCTCACGCGCCCGCAGAATGATCGCCTCGAATTCCTCCGGCGAACCAAGCTGCCCCTCGGCCGCCACCGCATAGGTGAAAGCCGTGCCCTCCACCGCCGGCTCCGCGCCGAGACTGCCCGCCACGAATTGCTCGTTCTGCTCGCGCAGCACCGCCACCACATCCGTCGGCGTCAGGCCGTGCGCCGCCAGTTTGTCCGGCCGCAGCCAGATCCGCATCGAGTAATCCTCCGCCCCGAACAAATCGGCGCTTCCCACTCCGGGAATCCGCGCCAACTCATCCAGCACATTGAGCAGCACATAGTTGCTCACCGCAAGCGTGTCGTCATGCGACGAGGTGAAAACCGGCACCATCAAAATGTTTGTCGAACGCGCCTCGACCCGCACGCCCAGCGTACGCACCACCTGCGGCAGGCGTGGCAGCGCCGCCTGCACACGGTTGTTCACATCGATCGCCGCCTGATCCGGATCGGTGCCGATCTCAAACGAAACCGTGACCGTCAAAAACCCGGAATCCGTGCTCGTGGACTCGATGAAAATCATGTTTTCCACGCCGTTGATCTCCTGCTCAAGCGGGGCCGCCACCGCCGCAGCCAGCGCCTCGGCATTCGCCCCGGGATATACCGCATGCACCACCACCTGCGGCGGCACGACATCCGGATACTGCTCCACCGGCAGCGACCGCAGCGACGCCAGGCCGGCGATCACAATCACAATCGAGAGCACCGCCGACAAGACCGGCCTGTCGATGAAGAACCCGGACATCATTCGCCCCCTTCCGTTTCCTCGCCCATCCCCGCCTCCATTTCATCCGCCGCCCCGGCATCGCCGCCGCCGCCGCCCTCCTCAGCCACCTGCGCCGGCATGCCATCGCGCAGCATCACCTGCCCGCTCGTCACCACGCGCTCGCCCGCCGACAG
>SLCJ01000054.1 GCA_007125835.1 Verrucomicrobiales bacterium
GCGAGGCAAACGAGCGCCCGCCCATTTCGAGCGGCGCTGTGGCGGGAGATAAAGCAGCTACAGACACCCGAAAAGGTACCCCCGAATCCGCCGCCGACAATCAGTGATTCCAGATTTTTGAATGTGCGGTGCTCGCCGCTTTTAGGAACATGGTCACAGTCGCTGTTGCACCCCGGGAATACCCAAGGTCCTCGTTGGGATGAGAATGACAAGCCAATGGATCGATGTTTCCAGCGGTTTCATTGGCATCCCCATTCTCCACCCCCCACAAAGTGTGGGGGCTCCCTACTCGCTGAAAGGAGCGGTGGGGTTTTTCACTATGGCGATGGCAGATGCCTAATGATGTCATAGCATTTGCTTGGCTGCGCGCTGTCTCGCTACGCGGGGAAGGCAACCAATGATCGCCTCCACGTTGCCACGCTCTTCGATGATCCCGTCGCGGCAGCGCCTTGGAGATGCGTGCAGTCCTCTGCCGCTTTCTTGGATGGCCTGGCAAAGCGGAAAAATTCTCCGAATCGTTTCCGACCCGCGCGCACCACCCTGAATTCAAGCGCTTGTTGCCGCCCATACCTGCTCCCTCGAACACACGGCATACGGCATTTGCCTCGTCGGCGATGGTGCCCCCTTACTGATTGACCCCATCGAAAACCCTTCATCCACATCAGCCACCTACACTCCACCCGCGCCAGAAGCACCCGCCCACATCATCCATCACTGCCACGCCCGACACCACCCGCTCCACACGCGGAGGCCTTGGCAGATCAACCACATCGCGGACCCAGGCAAGAGCATCTGCTTGAGTGGAAGGGGCTATTGATTTGGCAGGCATCTGATTGAATACGCATGCAGACTAGGCAGGGTCTCGCCCTGCCGTATCACCTGCCAAGATTGATGGAAGATAATGAGTTCGCAGGCGCGCTGCAGGGCCGCAGGCCTCAGTGGTCATGCGGATGAGGAGGATAAGGAGGGAACCCCTGGCCCAATCGAATCTCACACCCGACTCTATGGCCATCAATCAGTCAGGTGCCTGCAACCAGTTCCCCCCGAGCGTCCTTCTATTGGTCAACGCTTCACACCGCTGCCCCATCAATGCCATCACACCAGACTCAACATACCGCTCACTCAAACTGTGGCCTACCACCTCGGCTGCCTCCCCTTTCGATTCGCCTTCAGTCGGCGAATCGCGAACGCCCACTTCATCTCCCGGAGTGTTCCGGCCTGCCCCTTTGACCCGCCGCCTTTCATCCGTTCCCTGTCCACGGTTTTGGTCTATAAAACGCGCAAGAAGGCCCAACCCCTCCCCATTTTCCTTCTCATTGTGGGAGAGCATCACACTGAAAAACCTCCCTTCCCACAATGTTCCTTGCCGATCCGTGCGGCGATTGAACCACTGCGTGAACCTCTGCTTGAGCGTCTTTACAAAATCACTCAGATTCCCCATCCTGGCCCGGAACGGCGCGAGAAAGGCCCTGCGGGCTTCCGCGCCCTCCATCCGCTCCCAGACGCCGCGGAGATGGCGCACTTTCGGCACCGGATAAATCTTCTCCATTCGTCCAAGCACCTCCTCGTCGCTCAACTCATCGGCATCCTGCGGAGCCACCCGGACCAACAGGTGAAAATGGTTTCCCATCAAGCACCAGCTCACCAGATCCACACCGGCAAAAACCGCTCCGCCCTTGATGATACCCATGAACTTCCGCCGCTCGCGCTCCTCGAAAATTACCCGCCGGTCCACCACTCGTGAACAAACGTGATACAACCCCGGCCTGCCGGGCTCAGCCAGTGCTCTCGGTCTCAACATAACCCCATCAAGAGAATGGGCCACAAGAAGCACAGAGGGCACAGGCAGAAGAGAAGAAGGGAACCCCCTATCCTCGGACATCAAAACATGATACTGTGGCTGAGGAATGCCCGCCCCCGGAATCAGAGGGCGGGTGGCGCGAAAATCCGTGTCGCGCCCCCCAATTTGGCATCATGAAACTAGGTTCAAAGCACGACAACCGAAGCGATGGAAAATGATTTGATGCAGGCCTCCCGGGAGCCCTGTTCCGCTAGGGGTGACTCTTGGTCGCTCCAGCCTTTGGTCTGAATGAACATGACGAAGCGACATGAAACGAGGGGCGGCGGTGTGGCCCTGGTGGTGCTGGCGGCCTTGTTCTGGGGTTTGTCCGGAGGAGTGGGTGGCGTGTTGCTGGCTTCTGGCTGGGATCCGTTCGTCGTCTCCTTCTACCGGGGGGCGATCGGCTTGCTGTTTGTTCTCGGCTGGCTGTCGCTGCGTCCGCGTCGCAGCGGATTGGCGAGCGGCCGGCTGTGGTTCTGGGCGGTTGTCGCGGGCATCGGAGTGGCAGGCAATTTTTCGTTCTACTTTCTCAGCATCGCGCATGGCAGCGTCGCCGTGGCGGCGACACTGATGTATTGTGCGCCGGTCTTCGTCTATATGGTGTCGTTCTTGTGTGGATTGGAGAGCCAGACCGCGGCCAAATGGGTGGCCATCGCCGTCGTGATGGCCGGGATCGGCCTGCTCACACAAATCCATGATGTCGGTTCGGGCGGGGTGACGTGGCCCGGCGTCGCTGCCGGTCTTTTGGCCGGGCTGTCCTACGCCATTTTCATTTTCGGTTTCAAGAATGCCGGGCGGCACGGCAGTCCCCAGGCCATCCTCGCCATCGCCTTTGCGGTGGTGTGCCTGGTCTTGGTCTGGCCGGGCGAAGCAGGCCAGTTCGCCGCTGTTCCCAGGTCTGCGGAGTGGCCGCTGTTCGCCGGACTGGGCATCTTCGGCGCGGGATTGTCGTTTCTTTTCTACATCGCCGGCCTCAATCGCACCCCATCCACCGTGGCCTCGGTTGTCGCCATGGTCGAACCCGTGACCGCATCACTCTTTGGAGTAATCGTCCTGAATCAGGTGCTGGCCGGTCCACAGGTGCTGGGCATGGCCCTGATCCTCATCACCGTCACGACACTCAGCATGCATTCAAAAAGCGCAGGCGCGCCCACGATGAAAAATCCGAACCACGGAGAGAAGACGAAGCAAAGAACTTAGACTCCCATAGTAATCAAAGTTGCAACGACCACTTGCCCCAAATTTTCCCGACCATCCTGGCTCCTCGAATTCCAAGTTTTCAGCAAAATCCACGATCCTGATGTCGTTTCAGCGCCTCCAAACACCTATAATCGCTACCTTCCGGGCACTTGGATCGGTCAGGAACCCCGTCCCTCCGCTGATGCTCCCCGAAGCCGAAGCAGCTCCCGAACCAGTCATCCGGTGATACTACACCTCGGCAGCACGCCGCCGTCCAGAACCCCAAAACCGTTGCTGACTCACCGCTCGCGCCGCTGCCGCTAGGCTCGCCGCGCTCCCTGCCACCCGCCAGTAAAGCCGTCCATACCCGCTCATCACCCGATCCCATTCCTCCACCTCCACACGCATCCCTTCCAACACAGGCAATGCTTCCGCCCCCAACGCCCCTTTCTTATCTCCACGCACACAGCGTCCCGACGCCTCAACCGACTTCAGGTAGTCGTCCTCCCCCATCTTCCACGCCAGATTCTCTCCCTTCCGCACCTCACGCTTACCCTCCACCAGCTCCTCCACACGACACACACCGCCCAACCTCACTTTCTCAATCGAGGTCGGCCACTCATCCCGAACGCTCTCCTCTCGCGCCGCCTCCAACTCCACCTTCTGCTCCGCATCCGTGCGCGAAACCACATGCTGGTGGCTGCACATCACCGCGTAGGCATACACATCCACCGCAAAATGCTCGCTCAACTCACGCAAGCGCTCCCGCACCCAGCCACGCCGGTGCTCGTAGCTGCGGCCCGAATATGCATCCTCCCCACACAAAAACGCCCTCCGCACACAACGGCTCACGCGGTGAAACACCTGCGGAACTGGCTCATCGACAATGACTTTGCGGGCTTGCGCATGGCTGGGATTCCTTTCTCGGACGAAATTAGCGCGGAATTTTGCAACGATAAAATTAAAAACTTGGATGTCTTTGTTTTCTCTGATGTGGCCCACAGGGAGACGGGATCGAAAATTCCAAAAATTTCTTGCCAAGGGGGTGATTTTGGTGCAAGACTGGGCGCACGCGGTGCGTCGCCGGTCAGGCGTGCGGTCCGCATTTCACCCCATAAGACAACGATATGACGGGATTGCGCGCTTTTCTGACCTTGGGCCTCTGCAGTATACTTTTTGTCTCTTGCGAAAGCACGGGCACGAAATCCACCAGTTCCTCGAATTCGACAAGGTCCTCGTCCAATGCGGGGAACTCCAATGCGGGCAATCGGTCTCAATCGGCTTCGCTTGAGGCAGTGAATCAGCGGTTGGTGGTGGGCAAGGACCGCCATGGGATGCCGACGTATCACGAGCGGGCGCGCCATCGGGTGGTGCGGGCGACGGCGTATTATCACGGCGAGGCGGATCACATCCAGTATGGCCGGAAGAGCGCCTACGGGACGACGCTGCGCTACGGGCGCGTGCGTTCGGCGGCGGCGGATTGGTCGCGTTATCCGGTGGGCACGGTGTTTCGCATCAAGGGGCTGCCTTACACTTATGTAGTGGATGATTATGGCAGTGCGTTGGTGGGGACGAACACGGTCGACTTGTATAAGCCGTCGCGTCGGCAGATGGATGCTTGGGGCCTGAGGTTTGTGGAGATCGAGGTTTTGCGGATGGGCAGTTTTGAGGAGAGCTATCGGGTGTTGTCGTCGAGGCTGCGTTTCCCGCACTGCCGTCAGATGGCGGAGGCGATCGTGGAAAGGCGCCCGTGGGTGGTGGCGCGTGCGGCCCAGGGGTCGTCGCGCCCGCGTTCCTGAGGGACGCGACCCATTGGCGGAGTGTGGTGTGAAAAACACGCAAGGCGCATGACAAGGGTTGAGCGTGCGAGGGTGGTGGAGAGCGAGTTGGCGCGGCTGTATCCGGAGACGCCGGTGCCGCTGGATCATAAGGATCCCTTTACGTTGCTGGTGGCAGTGTTGCTTTCCGCTCAGTGCACGGATGCGCGGGTGAACCAGGTGACGCCCGCACTTTTTGCCTTGGCCGACACGCCGGAGGCGATGGCGGTGCTGCCGGTGGATGTGATTCAGGGGGTGATTCGTCCGTGCGGGCTTTCGCCGACAAAGGCGCGGGCGATTTCCGGGCTTTCGAAAATCCTGGTGGAGAGTTATGCGGGCGACGTGCCGAGGGACATGGCGGCGCTGGAGGCTTTGCCGGGCGTGGGGCACAAGACAGCTTCGGTGGTGATGGCGCAGGCTTTTGGTGTGCCGGCTTTCCCGGTGGACACGCACATCCATCGGCTGGCGCGGCGCTGGGGATTGAGCAAGGCGCGCAATGTGGTGGAGACGGAGCGCGATTTGAAGCGGCTTTTCCCCCGCGAGGAGTGGGGGGCGCTGCATTTGCGGATTATTTTCTACGGGCGCGAGCATTGCACGGCCCGGGGGTGCGACGGCACGGTTTGCGGCATGTGCCGGACGCTGTTTCCCCGGCGCCGGACGCCTGTGGGATGATGGTATGCCGCGGCCGGGAGATTGCACCCCATCGGTGGCGACAACGGTGGCAAGCGTGCGGGTCCGCGCGGTTCAGTGTATGGGATGTGCCCCGTTGCCCCGTAGGGGGCGGCCAGCGGCATCGGTGTGGCGGGATTGGAAGGTTGCTTTGGCGGGGCGGAGAGCGTATTGGTGCGGCGGTTTTTCCGAAACCCCGCCGCGCTCCCGAGACCCATGGAACTGACGATCAAAATCCTCCGCGTGACACTGACCCTTGTCGAGGTGGTGTTGTTGTTCAATTTGCTGATCATTGTGCATGAGCTGGGCCATTACTGGGCGGCGAAGTGGCGCGGGCTGCGGGTGGATAAATTTCAGATTTGGTTTGGCCCGACGATTTGGAAGAAGACGATTGGCGGCGTGCAGTGGGGGCTGGGGACGATTCCGGCGGGGGGTTTCGTGGCGCTGCCGCAGATGGCTCCGATGGAGGCGATTGAGGGGCGGAGCGAGCAGGCCCCGGGCGGGCGAGCCGATTTGCCGCCGATCACGCCCAAGGACAAGATTATCGTGGCTTTTGCGGGGCCGTTGTTCAGTTTTCTGTTGGCGGTGGTTTTTTCGCTGCTGGTGTGGCAGCTGGGGCGCCCGGTGAGCGGCTTGGAGACGACGACGGTGGTGGGCACAGTGATTGAGGGTATGCCGGCGGCGGGGGAGGGTGGGTTGAAACCGGGCGACCGCATCCTGCGTATCGACGGCGAGGAAGTGGACGGGTTTTTCGGGCTTTCCAGCGGGATTGTGACGCGGGTGGCCTTCTCCGAGGGCGAAACGATTCTGTTTGAGGTGGAGCGCCCGGGCGAGCCGGGGGTGCTGGAGATCGAGTTGGCCCCGCATGTGGATCGCGAAACGTCGTTCTTCGAGCGCGGCGGTATCCGGTCGGTCGGGATCATGCCGGCTTTCCAGCCGGTGGTGGGTGCGGTGATGGACGACAGCCCGGCGGCGCGGGCGGGAATTGAGGAGGGGGATCGGTTCGTGCGCTTGAATGGCAAGCCGGTGATTCACGCGGGGCAGATCAACCAGTGGATCGAAGACAATCCGGGTGTGGCAGTGGAGCTGGAGGTCGAGCGTGCGGGCGAACGCAACCGCATGGTCTCCGTGCTGCCCATTGCACCGGAACGCCCCGAGGGCCGGAACCCAATGCTCGGTGTGGCGTGGTCCCGCGAGATCGCGCTGGCGCATCCGCGTCCCGGCGAACAGTTGGTGACGGCGGCGACGACGATTTTCCGCACGCTGGGGGCGCTGTTTTCCAGTAAGTCGGAAATCAATGTGTCGCACCTGAGTGGTCCGGTGGGGATTGGCGGCGCGTTTTACGACATGCTGACCAGCGAGTATGGGTGGCTTCTGGCGCTGTGGTTCGGCGTGGTGGTGAATGTGAACCTGGCGATCCTCAACATGCTGCCGCTGCCGGTGCTGGATGGCGGCCATATCACCCTGGCGCTGATCGAATGGATCCGCGGGCGCGCTCCGAACATCCGCGTCCTCGAATACGTCCAGTCCGCCTTCGTGCTGATGCTGCTGGGGCTTTTCCTTTACATCACCGTGCTCGATGTGCGAGACCGAATGGCTCCCATGCCCGAGCCGGAGCCGGTGGTGTTCCCCGCCGCACCGGAGGACCGATGATGTCTCTCCCTCCGCCCCCTTTCTTTCCCTAAATCTAACGAAATATGATGCTGGAAAATATTTCACCCCAAGCTCCCTGGAAGGATCCCTACCGGCTCGTGCGCCGCCGCACCCGCGAGGTGATGGTGGGTGGCGTGGGCATTGGCGGCGACAATCCGGTGCGCGTGCAGTCGATGATCACGACCGACACGCTGGACACGGCGGCGAGTGTGGCGGCTGTGTTGTCGCTGGCAGCGGCGGGCAGCGAGATTGTGCGCATCACCGCGCAAACGAAACGCCATGCGGCAAACCTGGAGGCGATTGTGGCCGGGGTGCGCGAGGCAGGGTGTGGCGTGCCGGTTGTCGCGGATATTCATTTCAAGCCGGATGCGGCCATGGAGGCGGTGAAGTGGGTGGACAAAGTGCGGGTCAATCCGGGCAACTATGCCGACAAAAAGAAATTCGCGGTGCGCGAATACACCGAGGAGCAATACGCCGAGGAGCTGGCGCGGCTCGAGGAGGCGTTCTCGCCGCTGGTGCTGGAATGCAAGGCGCGCGGCAAGGCAATGCGCATTGGAACCAATCACGGATCGCTGAGCGATCGCATCATGAACCGATTCGGCGACACGCCGCTGGGGATGGTCGAAAGCGCCTTGGAGTTTGCCCGCATCGCCCGCAGCCACGATTACCACGAGCTTGTTTTTTCGATGAAGGCGAGCAATCCCAAGGTGATGATCGAGGCCTACCGCCTGCTGGTGGCGCGGCTCGATGCGGAGGGGCCCGACTGGAATTACCCGATCCACCTGGGAGTGACCGAGGCCGGCGACGGCGAGGACGGGCGCATCAAGAGCGCGATCGGCATTGGCTCATTGTTGCTCGATGGCATCGGCGATACGATTCGGGTGTCGCTGACAGAGGACGCGGAAGAGGAAATTCCGGTGTGCCGGGCTCTGGTCGAGCGGATCCGGAATCTGCCAAGCGTCGACTCAGATCCGGACTGGCCGCAGCCCGCATTCGATCCGTTTTCCTATCAGAGACGTGAAACCGAGGTGATGAGTGTCGGCGGCCACGCGTTGGGCGGCAGCGAGGTGGTGCGCGTGGCGGCCCCGCGCAAGGTGTGGCAGGCGCTGGCCCACAAGCTCGACAAGCTGGGCGATTTCCAGCCGGAATTGGTCTACGAGGAGGCGGGCGTGATGGAGGTCGATCCGCGCGACGCGGAGGCGGTGGCGCAGGTGGCCGGTTTGGATGAGCCTGTCCTGGTGACGGTGGCCGACGGAGTGGATCTGCCGGTGGTGGCGGCCTTCCGCCTGCTGGCGGCACGCCTGCTCTCGCGCCACCCGGTTCTGCTCAAGGATACTTTGCAGCCAACCGCCGATGACGCCGAGCGACCCTTCCTCGACTGCCTGCTCGACGCGGCGCTGGCATTCGGGCCGCTGCTCGCCGACGGCATCGGCGATGCGGTGATGGTGCGCGGCGAGAGCGCGCCGGGGCAATCGCTGCGTCTGGCCTACAACACGCTGCAGGCGGCGGGATCACGGATTTTCAAAACCGACTACGTGGCCTGTCCAAGCTGCGGCCGGACGCTTTTCAACCTGCAAACCACGACGCGCCGTATCCGCGAGGCCACAGGTCATCTCAAAGGCGTGCGCATCGCGGTGATGGGCTGCATCGTCAACGGTCCCGGCGAAATGGCCGATGCCGATTTCGGATATGTGGGGGGCGCCCCCGGCAAAATCAACCTGTATGTCGGCAAGACGGCGGTGAAGTTCAACATCCCCGAGGACGAGGCGGTCGAGCGCTTGATCGACCTGATCCGGGAACACGGAAAGTGGATCGATGCACCGGCGACACCGACCCATGTGTGAGAAAAAGGATGCCACAGCGACCGGGGAACCGGCTCCGGCGAAGGCGGACGATTCGACCACAGCACCTGCTCCCGGGGGGGGTGTTCGACGGCGGCCTTTTGAGGGCGAATGGATGCCGGAGGATTATTTCCGACGGGCGGCTTGGGAAGAGGTGTTCCCGGACTACGATGGCGGGCCGGTGGAGGTTGACCTGGGTAGTGGCGACGGCACCTTCCTGGCGACCATGGCGGCCGGAATGCCCGGGCACCGGTTTTTAGGCGTGGAAAGACTGCTGGGCCGGGTGCGGGCGTGCTGCCGAAAGGTGCGCGAAGCAGGCGCGCTGGACCGCGCTCGGGTGCTGCGCTTGGAAAGCCTCTATACAGTGCGCTGGCTGCTGCCGCTCGCCTCCGTCCAGCGTCTCCATCTGCTCTTTCCCGATCCTTGGCCAAAGAAAAAACACCATCAACGGCGCATTTTCTCCGAATCCTTCCTTGGCGATGTCGCACAGGTGCTCAAACCTGGTGGCGAAGTCCTTTTCAAGACCGACGATGCGGACTACGCCGAGTGGGCGCGGGAGCGCGTGCCCAGCGGCGGCCCGTGGACGCACCTCCCTTGGCAAGAGGGCGATTTTTTCTACCCAACTACCGATTTCGAGGCGCGCTGGCTGGCGCAGGGACGGGCGATCCATCGCCTGCGTCTGCGTTTCGAGGGTGGGGCAGCGTGAGATCGGTGCCGCCCAGGTGGGTGCGCACGCGGGCAAAGCCAGGATCGAGATCGATGAGGACGGCTCCGGCATCGGTTTGGTCGATCAACAAGATGCCCTCGTCGGTAATGAAACGACGCAACCCGGAACCAGGCGGGTGAGCCGTCCAACGATGGTGCGAGCGATGAAACACCACGATCCTCGGTGACGCAGCGGCGACAAATTCCGTGGTCAGCCCGATATCCTGCGCGTGCCAACCGACAGTCAGGATGTCGCAGGCGACCTCA
>SLCJ01000147.1 GCA_007125835.1 Verrucomicrobiales bacterium
ATGAATAACTTCAAGGCGTGAACCGGATCGTTTTGAATCATCTGCTGCTTCTTCTCCCATTCCGTGAGCGGCCGTCCGCCCGCTGCCTGGATGTGGCGGTTGTAGTGGGGCGAGTCCGGATCCTCGACCCACATGTCACGCGGCCCGACCTGGTGATAGGACAATCCGCGGCCAAGGCGAACCTCATCCGCCGCCGCATAACCGTAGGCCCCGGCGATGCGGAACACCCCGGCGGGCGCGCGCCGGTCGCCTTCGCGTTTGCGGGGTCCGGCGAGCCCTCGCTGAGGGTGCAGACCCAGCCCCCAGGCACTGCCCTCGCGCCCGAGACGTCCCTGCCATGGCTCACCCACCTGTTGCCACCCCTCCCGCGTGCGCTCGAAACGCCGCAGCACGACATGGCTGTCATCCCAATCGTCGGAAACCCCTAGCAACAACTGCGTTGTTCCGTTCGGCACCACGCTGCCGCCAACCGCAGCCACCGGCCCCAAGACCAGCCACAATGCGGCCCCACAAATGAAAGCGCCCAGGCCACCCCGCAGCCCACCGGCCCACGCACCGCCAAGGTGCCCGGAAAAAGGGAAATCCATCCATTTGAAAATGCGGGAAACCATATCGGCAAATCTGCCCGCTTCCTCCGGTGGAGTCAAGACGTGTCCGGCCCGGGGCCGCGCCACGTCTCCCTGCGGCTGCGTTTACGGGCAACCAAAGTTTCTTTCCGGCAGAAAGTTCCGACAGCCAATCACTATCATTCGCACGAGAAACCAAACCCCTTGTTTGCACTGATCTTTGCGCTAACCTGCCGGGTCGCGCCGCCCACCGACAACCAACTTCAGACCCACCCCGAACATTGCCCCACGCAACTCACTTCGATCCCATGTCCATTCCGAGCAAACACCTTTCCATCTTTCCCATCTTCGCCAGGGCCCGGCTTGCGCCGCAGCCCCGCCCGCCCGCCCGCCGCTTCGGCCCGCCATTGCCCGGCAGTCGTCCGTGGTGGTACCTGGCTACTGCCATCCTCCTGTGCGCGGCCGCGCCGACGCCCCACGCGGCAGACGATCCGGACCTACATGCCATGCGCACCTGGCGGGACATCGAGGGCCGTGAGATCCAGGCAAGATTCCTGAGCCACGAGTACGATACGGGAACGGTCTCCCTGTTTTTGCCCGATGGGGCCAAGGCCGACCTACCGCTTCTTCGGCTCTCCGAAGCGGATCGTGAGTTTCTGGCTTCCTTGGCGGAAAAAGAGGGCGAGGAGATCATCCGCGAATGGACATCCAGCGACGGGACCACCATTCAAGCCCGCCTCGTGCGCCACGATGAGGACGCAGGCACCGTGACGATTCGGCGTGACGACCGCCGCGAGTTTACGCTTCAGACCGAGCGGCTCTCGGACGACGATCAGGCCATGCTTGAGGCCCGCGCGGCCGCGATCCGCGAAAGGCACAAGCAGATGCTGGCCGAGGCCGCCGCTCTGGCAGGGCAATCCCGCCGCTTTGAAACCTCCACCGAGGAAACCCGCAGCTTTCACGTCTATTTCCCAAGCACCTACTCGCCGGACTCGCCGGCCCCCATGCTCATCCTCTTTAGCCCGGGTGGCAACGGAGCCTCAATGATGAACGCACTACGTGAAGCAGGCGAGGAGATGGGATGGATCATCGTCGGATGCGACGGCCCCCGCAACGGCCAGGCTATCAATATCGGCAGCGCCATGGTGGCCGACATGCTCCCGGAAATCGAGCGGGTGGCCGCCTTTCATGATCCCGGGAGGCTTTACACCGGCGGCTTCTCCGGCGGAGCCATCCGTGCATTCCACACCGTGGTCGAACACGAACGCTCCTGGAGTGGGGTGCTCTCACTCGGCGGATGGATGGGCCGCGATCCAGAATCATTCGAAATCCCGGAAGGCCTGAGCGTCGCCTGGGTGAACGGCGACACGGATTCGAATGCCACCCACTATGTGGAGCGGGATTCGCGCATCATCAGAAAGGCCAATGGTGAGACGCGCTTTTTCGAATTCCCCGGCGGCCACGTCATCGCCCCCGCAGAGACACTCGTGGATGTGTTGCGGTGGTTCGACGAACGCGATGACGGGTGATTACCTCCGGCCACACAGCCGTGTGCCACCCGCGACCGGCAGTCCCTCATTTCAGCAGCGGATAGCGTGCGGCGGCCAGCTTGGTTACCGCGTTTCCATCCGGAACCAGTTCGCCCGGCATCGGCAGCACCCGGTCCGCCAGGTGGTCGGCCATGGACCTTACAAGTCGGCCTGCCTCCACAAGTCCAAGTACGCCCCCGCAGGCGATGCTTCCCTGGTGCAGCACGCCGTATCGCGTCCTTCGGTGCCCGGCCCCTGCCAGTTTCCTGCCATCACCGGCCACCACGTCGTGTCGCACCGGAGCAGCGAAACAAGCGGTGTCGAGCATCTGCAAGCCGTCCGTTGCCAGGTCGGCGGCCAGCCCGGCGTCCCGCATCGCCGCAGCCAGCGCGGCATGGACGCGATGATAGATTTCCACACTGTTGCGCCAGCCTGCGGCGGGATTCCCGGCA
>SLCJ01000049.1 GCA_007125835.1 Verrucomicrobiales bacterium
TCGCGGCGGACGGTGATTTCTGGGTGGGATCCAGCAACAGTCTGTTCCGCGTGGCGTTGGACGAACTCGAGGCCTGCGCCGACGGACGGCTTGACGAAGTGAGCGCCCAGCGAATCGGCCGTGCCGAGGGGGTGGCTGGGTTTTTCGCCACTGGTCAGCGGCAGCCCTGCGCGTGGAAATGCGGAAACGGGCGTCTCTGGTTTGTCGGTAGGCGCGGGGTATTGACCACCCACCTCGGAGACCGCCCGTCCCGACCCGCCGCGCCGCCGGTCCACATCGAAGGCGTGCTTGCCGATGGCCACCGCCTTTCCCCGCCTTTTCGAGTGCCTCCATCCCGCCAGCGTCTCGAATTCAGGTTTTCTTCGCCCTTACTGAGCGAGCCGGACGATTTGCGGTTCCGTTTCAGGCTGGCGGGACTGGAGAGCGACTGGTCGCCAGCCACACCCCTGGGCACCGCTGTGTATCCGCGTCTGCCACCGGGCGAGTATGTTTTCGAGGTGGCCTCAAGCCGCCATCCCGGACCTTGGTCGTCGGCACCCGCACGCATCCACTTTGCCATTGCACCCGCATGGTGGGAACTCCGGTGGCTGCGTGCCTTGGCGGTAGTGCTGGCGCTGGCAGGTGTGCTGTGGGCGGCGCGCCAATGGTCCAACCGCCGCCTCCGGCGCAAAACCGCCGCCCTCGAGCAGGAGCGCCAACTCGAGCGCGAACGCGCGCGCATCGCCCGCGACTTGCACGACGGCATCGGCTCCGGCCTCACGCAACTCGGCTGGCTCACCGCCGACCTCAAGGACTCACCCGCTGAGAACACAACCGCCGAAATCAACCACATCACCGGCAAAATACGCAACCTCGCGCGCGACCTCGATGCTGCGGTGTGGGCGATCAGCCCGCGCCATGACACCCTCGCCTCGCTCTGCTCCTACCTGTGCGAATTTGCCAGTGAGCACTTCCGCCAGTCCGGTGTGCGGTGCCGTGTGGCGGTGCCGGACACCCTGCCGGACACGCCACTGGCCCCGCAGGCCCGCAACCACATGTTCATGGCGACGCGCGAAGCGCTCCACAACGTCCTCAAGCATGCCGATGCGAGCGAGGTCCGCCTCGATATCCAACTCGCGGGCAGCGACCTGGTGATCGAGGTCCGCGACAACGGCAAAGGATTTTCCGCCGATGCCTCACACACCGGATCGCGCAATGGCCTGCGCAATCTGCACGACCGCATGCGTGAAACCGGAGGAACCGTCTCCATCCACAGCCAGCCGGGAAAAGGCTCCCACGTCCGCCTGTGCATTCCCTTGCCGCAGACCCATGGCGGACGCGAGCCGGTGGGCCGCAGTGTGGCGGGTTGAGCGGGCCCTTGGGTGTGCCGCTCAACCGAGATACTTCAAAATCGCTTCGGTTTTCGAGCGGACATGCAGTTTTTCGTAGATCTTGCGGATGTGGAAACGCACTGTGAAAAAGCTGATCGACAATTGATCGGCAATCTCCTTCGCCTGATATCCTTTCGCGAGCAAGCCCAGGATTTCCTCCTCCCGCGGCGAGAGACACGCGCAGGCGGAACCTCCGCCGCGACCCTCGCGGGGCGGCGGCTTGCGGAACGACTCGACCACCATGCGCGCGATACCGCCGCTCATCGGTGCCGCGCCGTCGCGGACCATCCCGATCGCCTCGACGATTTCCTCCCGCGATCCCCGCTTGAGAAGATAGCCGCTGGCCCCCGCTTTCAAGGCCTGAAACACATTCTCGCTGTCACCGAATACAGTGAGCACCAGCACCTGGGTTTCCGGGTTCGCCTCGCGCACCGCACGCGTGCAATCAATCCCGCTCATCCCGGGAAGCTGGATATCCATGAGCACGACATCGGGCACCTCCGCGTCCTTCGCTTGGCGTACGGCCGCCACCGCCGATTCGCCATCTCCATGGCTGCCCACAAGGCCAAGGCCGGGCGTGCGCTCCACCACCCTGCAGAGCATGGCCCTCAACTCGGCATCATCCTCCACAATCATCACTTTGGTGGCGGGTCGCTTTTCCATCGCACCCACAATCAGCACCCGCGCCGCACCCCGGTCAACTGCAAGCAGCAACCATCCACGAAAAACCGTTCATTTGTGCGGGTAGGCAAAAACAAGCGATTTTGATACAATCGGGCAATTCCATCATCCATCTCTTGATTAAGCCTCTCTCTTTCCCCTTCTCAATCCATACTATGAATACGCGATTCCTTGTCTTTTCCGGTGCCACCCTCGCCGCAGGGCTGGCGACCCTTTCGTCGGTGGGCGCGCAGGCTCTCGTGCCGCGCACCGTTCTTTGGCAGAATGATTTCGAGGCAAACACCGTGGGGGATGCCACGGGCGCCTCGCCTTCGGTGATCAACGGGTTCCGCTTCAATTTCCCCGGGGGTATCGTCCGCGATAGCGGAACCGTCGCACCCTTTGGCGCGCCCAACCAATATCTGGAACTCACGCCCGACAACAACCCCAACGCCAATGACTTCCGTGTGATCGTCAATGCGGTGATGCAGGCCGACTACACTGCGGCA
>SLCJ01000219.1 GCA_007125835.1 Verrucomicrobiales bacterium
CTGAATTGGAGAAAGGCCTGGGCGACGACCACCGGTTCCCAAGACGCACTTCCATCCTCACGGGCCAGGCCCTCGACCTGGAGGAAAAGACTCGTTGCGCGTGGCGTGCCGAGGATTTCGTTCAGATCCATTTCCTGCCTGCGGACGACGTTGGTGCGGCCGGTCGGCGGCGTGATACGCTGGTCGTGGATTTCGTTGCCCGGAACCAAGTCGTAGGTAACCGGATATCCGCTGCGTCTCCCATCGCCCGTGCGCCGGACTTCAGGATTGTACGATTCGAAGGCCCGCAGCACGGTGGCCGCCGAGCCTCTGTCGATTTCCTTGATGCGGACGCGGAACGACTGGAGGTTCACATGATTGAATGCGTAGGCGCCGTTGCCGGGAATGAGGATTTCGCGGGACGAAGGCAGTTCGAGTCCGCCGGGGGCAGGGGTGAAGCGGACACTGCCGGTCGATCCCTGGGAGAGAGGCAGGCCGTCGGCCATCGGCATGCCCTCCTGCACGGCGACGCCGAAGGTGCGGTTGAATTCGAGGCCCGGATGATGGATGTGCAGGGACTGGCCGTGAAGTGTGGCGGTGGGTGGGTCGCCAGGCAGCAGGGGCGAGAAGCGGATGTATTCGGCGAGAGTGGCGGGGTCTTCGGCCAGGTCGGGTGAGGGATGTTTGTCGAAACGGATCACGATCTGGTTTTCGATGCCGACACCTGACAGCGGGGTGATCGCTGCCACTTCGCCGGGCGTGACCGAGCCCCAGCTCACCTCGAAGGGTTCCGGCAGTGTGGCGTCGTTTTGGCCGCGGGCGTGGAGATCAGCAGGCAGGCGCAGCTTCCAATTTTTCCCAACGGGCAGGGACTCGGCAGGGTGGGCGACATAGGCCCAGTCGAGTTCCTCGAGCAATTGCTCTGCGGAAAGGTGGTGCGCCCAGACCTGGCCGGCGAGAATCGATTTGTGCCATGGCAGGCGGTGGCGGAAGTTGGAAAGCTCGGCGCGCCGGGCGGATCGCCAAACGGGCTCGATTTCGTGGTCCTCGCTGTCGATGAACACGGCGGCAGCGAGTGTCTCCGGATCGACCGGGGCGTTGAACACCACCGCCACCGGGCGCTGGCGCGGGCACTCTGGCCGCTCAATGCCCTCGACGGCCCGTGGCGCTCCGCTCTCCACGACTTGGAAATCAGGCGAGGTGGTCGAGGCGGGTTGTGAGTCCGGCACGGGGTTGCCGTTGAGATCCACAAGGTCGCCATGGATTGAAAAGGTGTAGGTGGCGGCGAGTGTGGGGGTTTCCAAGGGCTGCCAGCGAGCCACACGCGGGGAAACCCAGACCCATTGGCCGTCCCAATCGGGCGAGACGGTGGCCACCGGTGGGTCCGCCACCTGGCCCACCAGGGCCTCCGGAACCATCGCGCGCGGAAAGGCAGCTTCGATACGGGTGTTGAAATCCAGGCTCGCGCGGGAAATGAGGACGCGGGCGTCATACAAGCCAGGAGCGTCCCCGGCGGACGGGTTGGATTCATTCTCCTCGGCGAATACCGGGAGGACGGCCAGCAGGGAAAGGATGCTGGAGAAAAGGCGAAGGCTGCGGCTCGTTTTCATGATGTGTGTATTCTACCACACCTGCGTGCTGAGGTGCCAGAGGCAATGCACTCTGCGCGAAGGAAAATTCGGCTTTTGCGAGATGCGGGGGTTCGGGGGTGCGGGGGTGTTGCGTCATGTTCCTTGCGTGGTAGTAAAATGAGGGCATGATATGGGTGATGCGAGCGATTTCCCCGATCCGAGTGTTGATGGCGATGGCGATGGCGATCCCCTTGGTTTGCGTGTCTGCGGACATGGAGGAGAGTGTGGCTGCCGCCGAGGAGGGCATCCCCGGCGCAGACGAGGCGGCGGTTGAAGTGCCGCCCGATTTGCTCGAAGACGAGCATTTTCGCGGCGAGATGGGAATCAACGCGATGACGACACCCTCGATCCGGCTGATTTTCGATCAGTTGGAGGAATTGGGCACGGTGCCTTTCGACGAGGTATGGCGCGCGCCGCAACGCCCCACAGCCGCGGACCGGGTGGGCGTGGCACTGCGGTTGGGCATGCTGGTGGCGGATGGGTTCTTGCTGGTCCAGGAAGAGCGGTATTCTGAGATGGAGGGCCTGGGAAAGGCCATCCTGGAACACACCGACCTGCTCGGCACGGGTACGCGCCTGCAACGGCATTCCAAGGCGCTGCTCGAGCAGGCGGCGCTGCAGAACCGGGAAGGACTGCGCCAGCAGTTGGTCGAGACACAGCGGGATGTGGAGAGGGAAATGGCCGATCTGCGCGACGCGGATATCGCGCACCTGATTTCGCTCGGGGGATGGCTGCGGGCGCTGCAAATCGGTGGCGCGGCGGTAGCCGGTAATTTCTCGTCCGAGTCGGTGCGGAAACTGGCGCGTGTGGATATCACCGCTTACTACCAAGCGCAGCTCACCGGCCTGCATCCGCGCTTACAGGAGCGTCCAGTGATTTCCGGTTTGCGGCTGGGCCTGGCTCGCCTGCAAGACCTGCTCGACAAACC
>SLCJ01000325.1 GCA_007125835.1 Verrucomicrobiales bacterium
CCGCCGCCGCCGCCGCCACTGCCACCGGGTTGAAAAGCGGCGTGGCCGAAGCGGTCGTAGGCGGCGCGCTTTTCGGAATCGCTGAGCACTTCGTAGGCATGGCTGAGTTCTTTGAAGCGGTCTTCGGCGGCGGAGTCGCCGGGATTCTTGTCCGGATGGTATTTGACCGCGAGTTTGCGGTAGGCCTTTTTCAGGTCCTCGGGTGAGGCGTCGCGGGAGACGCCGAGCACTTCATAGAAGTCGCGTTGGGAGGCCATGATGGAGAGAAAGAGAGGGGGAAGGAGGAGGAGTAGGAACGTGGTGGCAGAGCGCCGGTCGCGGGGGTTTTCCGATCAGTTGTCGGGCGAGTTGGAGCTGTCCGGACGATTCGACTCGTCGGCCGGGCCTGAAGAGACGACCACCTGTGGAGCGCGGAGGACGCGGTCGTGGAGTTGGTAGCCTTTGCGATTGACGCGGAGGATGGCACCTTCGGGGGATTGGTCGCTGGTTTCGGTGGCGACGGCTTCGTGGATGGCGGGATTGAAGGTTTCGCCCTGGCCGGTGATTTCGCGCACGCCGTTGGTGGCGAGGAAGTCGTCGAGTTGGCGGCGGACCATGTTCATGCCGGTGGCGATGGCATTGTCGGCACCCTGCTGGAGGGCGGCCTGGAGGCCGAAGTCGAAATTGTCGAGCACGGGAAGGAGGTCCTCAATGAGAGCGGCGGCGGCGTAGCGGCGGATTTCTGCGGTCTCGCGGCTCATGCGTTTGCGAAAATTTTCGAGTTCAGCGCGCTGGCGGAGGGCCTGGTCCTTCCATTGGGCGGCTTCGGCGAGTGCTGCGGCCAGGGGGTCCTCCGGGGGCATGGACGTCTCCTCGTCTCCGGTGGTTTGCGGGGTGTCGCCATCAGGAATGGCTTGCGCGGCGCTGGTCTCGACATCGTGCTGAGCGGAGTCGTTTTCGCTTTCCTTGGGGGGAGAGTCTGTGGTGGTGTTCTCTGGATCGCTGGTCATGAGGGAAACGGGATTTGAAAATCAGGGTGGGTACTATGCGGCAATCCGGCGTGGATGCAAGAAGCGGGCCGCAGACATGCAACCCGGCACAAGTTTCATGGAAATTGTGGTCGTGGCCGGGGCGGCAAGGGATCAAAATGGAAGGAAGTCATGTTCAAGCGCCGGGGCATCTTGACCAAGGAGGGGCGATGCATCATCGCCCGCGGATGGGGAGGCAAATGGTGTGGAGCGAGGCACCTTCTCATTTTCCCCTTTCATCCGCATCGGCGAAGGAGGTTTGTCGTTCCTTGGGGGCAGTCATTCTCAAGCGCATAGGATCATCCAGGGGCGTTTGCTGCCTCGGCTTTTGCGGCGTCGTGGATTTGGTCGAGGATGACCTCGGGCATCAGGGGGTCGGTGCCGACGGCGGCGGAGTAGAAAAGCGTGCGGCCGCGGAGGTGGTGGGGATTGCGGCGGAAGACGGGGCGTTTGGAGGCGGCTTCGCCCGGCTGGTCCTCCATGCCGAGAAGGACGGGAATGTCCTGGTAGCTGTGGAGGCCGTCAGCGATAAAAAAGGGCACGACAATGACGTGGGGAGCCGATGTGTGTTTGTCCCATTCGGCGATGAGGGGATCTTCTTCCATGAAGGTGCCGAGCACTTCGGCGAAGCCGGGGCCGGATTGGCGGATGATTTCCACTTGGTCTTCGATGGCTTGGCGCGAGCGCGTGTTGAGCGAGGTGCCGTGGCCGACGATGAGGAGGGCGGATTCGGAAGGGGGGATGCCGGGGGCGGTCTCGGCGGCGCGCGCGAGTAGCAGGCGCGTCATGGAGGGGTGGAGTCCGACGGGGTCGCAGTAGGTGATGGAGCGTCCGTCTCGTGTGGTCTGGCGTCCGTTGAGGCCGAGTTCGCGGGGGATCACCTCGGTGGTGAAGTAGCCCTCGGAGATGAAGTTGGGGACGACGTAGACCTGCGGGCTGTCGATCATGTGCCAGACCTCCCGCATGGAGGGATCCTCTTTCCAGTAGCAGGAGACGACTTCGCGAAAGATTCCGCGGGAGCGGATGGCGTCGGCGTGGCGGTGGGTGGGTTCGCTGGAGTCGGGGTTTTCTGTGGAACCGTGGCCGACGAGGATGAGGGCGCTTTGGGTGAGGTTGGTGGTTTCGGGCATGGCGGGGGGGTAGGCTGCCTGAGCTTTGTGGGATTTCGGTTCGGGTCTCTCAAGGGAGGCGCGGGAAGCGAGAGAAGTCGGGTTTCCTTTTTTCGACGAAGGCTTGGCGGCCCTCGCGTGCTTCTTCGCTCATGTAGTAGAGGAGGGTGGCGTTGCCGGCGAGGTCGAGCAGGCCGATTTGGCCGTCGCAATCGGCGTTGAGGGCGGTTTTGAGGCAGCGCAGGGCGAGAGGGGAGTGAGCGAGCATTTCGCGGCACCACTGGAGGGTTTCGGTTTCGAGTTGATCGAGGGGGACGACGGTATTGACGAGGCCCATTTCGAGGGCCTGCGCGGCATCGTATTGGCGGCAGAGGAACCAGATTTCGCGGGCTTTTTTCTGGCCGACGATGCGGGC
>SLCJ01000143.1 GCA_007125835.1 Verrucomicrobiales bacterium
CGCTCGGCGGCATTCCAAGACTACGCCAAGAGGCGATGCGAATGAAAGGGAAAATGAGAAGGCGCTCCGCTCAATGCCATTTACTCCCTCATCCTCGGGCGATGATGGATCGCCCCTCCTTGGTCGAGATGCCGCAGCGCTTGGGGGAAAACCACCACTCCACTCGCCGCACCTCCATTTGCTTTCTCATTCGCATGACCGCTGCGGTCAGCGGTCCTACAGGTCGTTCTCATTTCCCTGCCACCACAGGAAAAACCACCCTGCACGCGGTAGCGTCTTGGAGATGCGCCCAGTCCTCTGGCGCTTTGCGAGTAGGCGCGCCAATGCCGAGCCGCAATGGAGCGCCAAACAGATCGGGACAGATCCGGACACCCAAAAAAAGCGGTTGAGGACAACCGCACTCCAAGACGCTACCGCGACAAGAACGCGTGTGAGCGCGGCACGGTGGAGGCGATCACTGGTCGCCTTCCTGCGAAGCGATGCCGCGCATGAGAACGCAAAGGCCCAGCTACAGTCAACCCGAGCTGGGGAACCACCCCCATCGATTTCGATAGACCCCATGCGCGGCACCGGCAGCCATGAAGTCCAACCAAGGAACGGCGAGCCTCGTTCTCCGATGCGGATGGGAGAGCAAATGGAGTCTGCGGACCGGCCTGGTTGCCACAGCGTGCATTTGCGCTAGGTTTGTGGGCCTGCTTCCGGGGGGTGCCAGAGCCCCCCCCCGGCTCGGCCTCGTGTCGCGGCAGGTGCCGTTGCGCGGCGTGTTGAGTGCTTCCCCTTCCGAAACCAACCATCCTATGTGACCCCATTTGCTATGAATGACCTGCTGACCCTTTTCGCCACCCTGCCGGTGGCCTCGATGATGAGCACGCCTTTTTTTGAAGGCGAGATGTTTGGCAAAGAGGTGGTGATCAACCTGTGGAAGATCGTCGGCTACTTGGGAGTGTTGATGTTCGGGTGTCGGTGGCTGCCGCAGTTCCTTGCCTCGCGCAAGGCGAAGATGGTGCGCATGCCCAGAGTCTTCTGGATCATGTCGGTATGTGGTTCCCTGCTGCTGCTCAGCTACTTCACATTCGGGAAAACGGACTCGGTGGGCATCCTGTCGAATCTCTTCCCGGCTTTCGTGGCGAGCTACAATCTTCTCCTGGATATCCGAAACGGGCGCAGCGAGCGAGCACAGGCCGCCGTGGTGGCAGAAAAATGATCCTTCATCCGCCGCTTGAGAACGGCGCGAGTTCCAGCAGCATCACCTCGCTCGCCACCATGTATCCGTAAGGCCCCTCACTGCGCCAGAGGATCGTGCCAAATGCCTCGGCGGGGTGGGCGTTTTCGCCAGCGTCGGCGGAGCCGGTCGGGGGGCTCCAGGTTTCCGGCCATTGGGAGGGTGAAAAAGCAATGTGCGTGACCCCGGCCCCGAGCAGGTCCTCCACAGTGCCGAATTCGTGGAGGTGCATCCGGGTGAGGACGGTTTGCGGCGGCACCGAAAGATGCGGCGGCAGGCGGCGCTCCTCGTAGGGCAGGCGGATGCTGCCGTGCTGTGCAATCACCGCGTCATGGGGAAGGTTTTCGACCACATGCCGAAAGAGGAGATACCTGGTGTCGTTGCCAAAGCAGGTAGTGATGTGGTTCACCGCCGGGACAAACCGCATAAGCGCACCGGCGAGCACGACAGCCACCACAAGTCCACCCGCGATCCGCCCCCACAGAGGACGCCGCGCCAACCCACGCCACCGAACCATCCCCGCAACCAGTGCTCCGCCGCCGCATGCGGCGAGCCAGACCAGCAACATCTCCGCAGGCAGGGCATAGCGGTGGTAGGGATAGCGGGAGAAACAGAGGATCAAGGAGTATGCGAGAAGGAACCCCACCGGCACGATCCAGGCACGCCGCGATTGAACGGGCCGCCGCACGATGAGAAAGACCTGCCAGAGGGAAAGGGCGATGATCACAGGTGGCAGGGTTTCCAGGAAATAGCGCTGGAAAAACAAGTGGGGCACCTGGATGTAGCCCTCGCGGTGTCCTTCGCCGAAGGTTTCCATCTCGCGGCCGAAATCGACACGCCACTGGTGGAATTGGCGGATGGCATCGAAATTGATGATCGCGAAGACAAGCGCCAACCCAAGGAAAAACAACCCGGTCATCCGCAGGCGTTGCCTCGACGAAGCCGCAGAAACTGGCAGGCTCCAAATCACAGCCAACGCCAGCGGCGCAGCGATGATGCCGATATATTTCCCGGACACCGCAAGCCCTGCGGCCACCCCAAGCCACAGGGCTCCGCGCGTCGTGGGATTCCGGACCAAGGCCACCGAGGCGAGCACCGTGGCACCCAAGCCCATGAGCAGCGCCGGGTCCTCTTTCATGTAGTGCGCGGCCTCGAAGACGCCGGGGTGATACAGCAGGAGAGGCACCACCAGAAAGGCCGCCACAGGCCCCACCAGGCGCAAAGCGGCCAGCGCCAGAAACACAACGAGCAACGAAGAAAAAATCGCCGAGGCCAGGCGACCGGCTTCGGCGGCCTCTTGCGGGCACTC
>SLCJ01000413.1 GCA_007125835.1 Verrucomicrobiales bacterium
ACTGAAAACTAGAAAACTCATGAGCCACCTCCCCCTCACCGCCGCAGCATCCTTGGTCGTACTCTCCGGACTTGCTTTTGCCGACGAGCTTCCGCAAATCGAAGTCAAACACGCTTCTCCTCTCATCCAGACGATCGAACGCCCCGCTCCCGCGAACTTCCAACCCGGCCTGCTCACTCTCGAATCAGAGAACGGACACACCCTCCACGGCCAGGTCAACGCCGTTCAAAAAGGTGAATCTGTTCTGCGCCTGGTGCTGCCTCCTGACTTCCCCGCCGGCACCTTTTCCCTTTCGCACGCCGCCCCCCCCCTGGCGACTGATGCCCCCGGCTTTTCCTCCGCGCACGAAGAAGGGAAAATCACCGTCTCCCGCAGTGGCGATGCCGATGCCCCTCCGACCTTTTCCTTCCAGGCCGAGCCGTTGGCAGCCCCAGATGGCGGCCCTCGTTACGCCGGCAGCTCGTTCATCCACCCCTTTACCACACCCGGCGGCCATCCGCTGACCATGATCCAGCCCGGGGACCACCGTCACCACTTCGGAGTCTGGTGGCCATGGAAATACCTCGATGTCGGCGACAGCCGCCACAATACCTGGGAAATCCAGAACAACCAAGGCCGCCTCGTCTGCCGCGAGGTGCGCCCGTGGCACGGCCCCGTCGCCGCCGGGCTCGAAGCCGCGAATATGTTTGAAGTGATCGACGGCCGCGGCGTCTCAGATGCCGTCGCCCAATATGCCTCTATTTCCACATGGCAACACCCAGCCCACCCCGAGGGCGGACGCCACCTCGACATCCGCCTGCTCGACCACGCCGTGGCCGACCAGCCCGTAGTCGCACCAAACTACCGCTATAGCGGATTCGCCTTGCGCGGCCCGCAGCACTGGACCGCCGCCAATTCCACCATTCTGACCAGTGCCGGACACGACCGCGATAGCGGCCACGCCACCCAAGCCGAATGGGTGCTCGTCAATGCCGTGTCCGAAGAGGGCACGGATGTCTCTGTCCTCATGCTCTCGCGGGCCGCCAGTTTACATGGCAATGCCGAGCACCTCCGACTCTGGGGCTCCGACAACAACAATGGTCGCGTATTCATTAACTTCAATCCCGTCGCCCGCGAGCCCCTCGCCCTGCCCACCCGCGCCTCCGAAGCCTTCGAGCGAAACTACCGCCTCGTCGCCTCCGACCGCCACCTCACCGCCGAAGAAGCCACCGCAATCCACCGCGCCTGGATCGAGCCGCCCGCGCTCGTCACCGCCACCGACCCCGCCAAAGACCCCGCCCCCTGACGCCCTTCTGCGCCTTTGACATCGGGGCCTGGCTTTTTACCTTCCCCCATGTCAGAGACCAATTCCTCCTCCGCCCTCAGCAAAGCCTACGAGCCGGCCGCTGTCGAAGCACGCTGGTTCCTCCGTTGGAGTGAGGAAGGCTGCTTCCGTGGCGATGAAACCAGCGCCCGCGAAGGCTACTCCATCGTCATCCCGCCGCCCAACGTCACCGGCGTCCTGCATCTCGGCCACGTCCTCAACAACACCCTTCAAGACATCCTCGCCCGCCGCGCCCGCCAGAAGGGCTTTGAAGTCTGCTGGCTGCCCGGCACCGACCACGCCGGCATCGCCACCCAGACCCGCGTCGAACGGGAACTCAAATCCACCACCGGCCAATCGCGCCATGATATCGGCCGCGAAGCCTTCCTCGACAAAGTCTGGGAGTGGAAAGACAAGCACGGCGGCATCATCATCGACCAGCTCAAGCGCCTCGGCTGCTCGCTCGATTGGGAACGCGAACGCTTCACCCTCGATACCGACTACTCCGAATGGGTCGGCCATGTCTTCTGCGATCTTTTCCGCAAAGGCCTCATCCACCGCGGCCGCCGCATGGTCAACTGGTGCCCCGTCTCCCTCACCGCCCTCTCCGACGAAGAGGTGATCATGAAACCCCAGCGCGGGAAAATGTACACCATGCGCTACGAACGCGTCGACCAACCCGGCGAATTCGTCCTCATCTCCACCACCCGCCCGGAAACCCTCATGGCCGACGTCGCCGTCGCCGTCCACCCCGAAGACCCGCGCTACCGCGACCTCATCGGCGGGCACGTCTACCGCCCATTCCCCCGCGAAGCCATCCCCGTCATCGCCGACGAACACGTCGAAATCGAATTCGGCACCGGCGCCCTCAAAGTCACCCCCGCCCACGACAAAGCCGACTTCGAAATCGGTCTCCGCCACAATCTTCCCGTCATCGACGTCCTCTCCCCGGACGGCCACATCAACTGCCCCGCCGTGCCCGAACTCCACGGCATAGAGCGCTTCGCCGCCCGCAAACGCGCCGCCGAACTGCTCGCCGAAAAAGACCTGCTCGAAAAAGAAGAGGACTACGAAAACAACGTCGGCTTCTCCGAGCGCGCCGACGTGCCCGTCGAACCGCGCCTCTCCATGCAGTGGTTTCTCCGTTACCCATCGGTCGAGTCCGCCAAGGCCGCCGTCGAGTCCAACGAAATCACCTTCCGCCCCGAACGCTGGCGCAAAACCTACGCCCACTGGATGGACAACATCCAGGATTGGTGCATCAGCCGCCAGCTGTGGTGGGGACACCGCATCCCCGTCTGGTATCGCAAAGACCAATACGAAAACCTCACCGCCGCCGAATCCCTCGACCCCGCAGCCGTCGCCCAAGGCCTGCTCCACGTCGCCACCGAGCCCCCCGCCGACCCCGAAAACTGGGTCCAGGATCCCGACGTGCTCGACACATGGTTCTCCTCCTGGCTCTGGCCCTTCGCCACTTTCTCCAAAGTCGGCGAACGCAGCCCCGCCCTCGAAAAATTCTACCCCACTGCCGACCTCGTCACCGGCCCCGACATCCTCTTCTTCTGGGTCGCCCGCATGATCATGGCAGGCTACGAATACGAAGGGCGCGCCCCCTTCCGCCACGTCTACTTCACCTCCATCATCCGCGACATCAAAGGGCGGAAAATGTCCAAATCCCTCGGCAATTCCCCCGACCCACTCGACCTCATCGCCAAATACGGCGCCGACGGACTCCGCTTCGGCCTCCTCCGTATCGCCCCATCCGGCCAGGACGTGCGCTTCGACGAAAAACAAATCGAAGAAGGCCGCAACTTCGCTAACAAACTCTGGAATGCCTGCCGCTTCCGCCAAATGGCCGGGGAAAACGCCAACGCAACGGACTCCCCCGCCACCCCCGACGCCCCCTCCGTATTCGAAACCGACATCCTCGCCAAACTCGACACCCTCCACACCACCCTCGAAGCCGCCTACAGCGAATACCAATTCAACCACATCGCCCAACACCTCTACGACTTCTTCTGGCGCGACTTCTGCGACCACTTCCTCGAAGCCGTCAAAGGAGCCCTTCGCGACTCCGCACCCGCGCCGCGCCGCGCCCGCGTCCTCGCCACCATCGATACCGTGCTCTCCCGCTTCCTCCCCCTGCTGCACCCCTACATGCCGCACATCACCGAGGAACTGTGGGAAAAACTCGGCTTCGGCGACGGCACGCCGCTGATGAGCACCGCCCTGCCCACCGGCCCCGCCTGCTCCGCCACCCGGGATCAAGCCGCCGCCGCCGCGCAAACCGCCGCCGCCATCTACGAAACCGCCTCCGCCGCACGCCGCCTCAAAGCCGACTACCAACTCGCGCAAAACCGCAACGTCCGCTTCCTCCTCCGCCCCACCGACTCCACCACCCCACCCGACGAATCCACCCTCACCACCCTAGCCCTCCTCGCCGGAGCCGCCGCCATCGAACCCACCACCACCCCACCCGATAGCCAGGCCCCGCGCCTGCTCACCCCACTCGGCGAACTCGCCATGCCCCTCGAAGGCCTCGTCGACATCGAAGCCGAACGCACCCGCCTCGGCAAAGAACTGGCTAAAATCGAAAGCGAAATCAAAAAAGCCTCCGGCAAACTCTCCTCCGAATCTTTCGTCAGCCGCGCCCCGGAACACGTCGTCGAACAAGAACGCCAGCGCCTCGCCGAATGGCAGGAAAAACAACGCGAAGTCTCCGCCATGCTTACCGCTTTTTCGGGATAAATTTTTCTAGTTTGCTAGTTTTCAGTGTTCAGTTTATCAAACACCGAGCGCCGCAGGCGCAACCGAAACACCGACCACCGATCCCCCCCATGCCAAAGCCCAAAAAGCAAAAAAAGAAACTCACCGCCGAGCAGCGCCGCGAGAAAAAACGCCGCAGGGAGGAATTCGAAACCATATTCATCAACGGCAAGCAGAAGCGAGTCCGCCGCGCCCCCACTGTCGACGGCATCCCGGTCGACACATTCATCCTCCAAAACGCCGACCCCATCTGGCTCCACCAAAACGAAATGTGGGAACTCATGAAACCCGACGACCACCCCCAAGACCCCTAAAACCCAAAAGCCACCCAACCACTTGTAACTTCCCCACCGATCACCGATGTTCCACCGCGCCGATCACCGATCACCGATCACCGATCACCGATCACCGATCACCGATCACCGATCACCGATCACCGATCACTAGTCACTAGTCACTCCCCCACTGAAAACCAGCCCCCCCCATGCCCACTCCCCTCCGCGACATCACCACCGCCCTCGACGCGGAACTCGGCATCGCCCACACCCCCGACTACCCCGGCGCGCTCAACGGACTGCAACTCGAGAACCCGGGCCACGTAACCAAAGTCGCCTGCGCCGTCGATGCCTGCCTGCCCGTCGTCGAGGCTGCCGTCGAGCAGCAATGCGACCTGCTCATCGTCCACCACGGACTGTTCTGGGGCGGACCCCACAAAATCACCGGCGGCCTCTACCGCAAATGGCAGCGCGCCATCCAATCCGACCTCGCCATCTACTCCGCCCACCTCCCTCTCGACATCCACCCCACCCTCGGCAACAACGCCCTCCTCGCCGAATCCCTCGGCCTGCCCACCGGCACGCCCTTCTTCCCCTGGAAAGGCATCGAACTCGGCCTCCACATCCAGCTCGAAACCCACCTCACCCGCGACACCCTCGCCGGACGACTCGCCGAAACCCTCGGCTCGCCCGCCCACCTCTGCCCGGGCGGACCCGAAACCATCTCCCGCATCGGCATCCTCACCGGCGGAGCCGGCTCCGAAATCCACGCCCTCGCCCAAACCGGCATCGACACCATCATCACCGGCGAAGGCCCCCACTGGTCATACACCGCCGCCGAGGAACTCGGCATCAACCTCTTCTACGGCGGCCACTACGCCACCGAAACCTTCGGCGTCCGCGCCCTCGGCCAATGGCTCGAACAACACCACAAGCTCCCACACACCTTCATCAACCACCCCACCGGCCTCTGAGCCACGCCTCCCTCAATCACCGCCCCGGAAGCACCGCCGCCACCGCGCGAAAACTCGCCAGCCCGGCCTCGATATTCTCGATCATTTCATCGGCTCGCAATCAATTTAAGGGATTAAAGACCTGGTCCCAAAATTCTACGGATTTTTTTAGTTGCATGGGTTTGGGTGGGCTTGGATTCGTATTGGGAGCATGTTCAAGCGCTACCTGGCTCCCCTGCTCGCTGCGGCCACGTCGTCGGCTCTGGGCGATGGCTCCGATCCCCAGCACATTCCCTTCCTCGATGCCGATGGCAACGAACTCACCCTGGATCATTTCCGTGGCAAGGTGGTGTTGATTGTCAATGTGGCGTCCGAATGCGGATTCACCCCGCAGTATGAAGGGCTCGAAGCCCTCTATCGTCGGCACAAGGACGACGGGTTCGTCATCCTGGCTTTCCCATGCAACGATTTCGGGGGCCAGGAGCCCGGCACACTCGAAGAAATCCAGGAATTCTGCTCCACCAAATACGATGTGACCTTCCCAATCATGGACAAGATCTCCATCGTCGGCGACGACAGGCACCCACTCTATGCCGCACTGCCGGGGCGAGTGATGTGGAATTTCGGCAAGCACCTCATCGGCCGCGATGGCGCACATATCGCCTATTTTGGCTCGCGCACGGCACCGGACTCGCCGGAATTGACCACCGCCGTGGACAAAGCCCTCGCCGAGCCGCCGGGCGAAGTCACCCAGGAAGCCCCATCGCCGCAAGGCAGCGATTGACCATCGACCGGTAGCCGCCGCCGAACAGATTGAGGTGGTTCAGCGCGTGATACAGGTCATAAAGCGCGCGCCGCTCCTCGCGCCCCGGAGCCACCTGACCATAGGCTTCGAAGAACGCCTGCGGTAGGCGTCCGCCAAAAAGTTCAAGCATCGCCAGGTCCGTCTCGGCATCGCCATAGTACACCGCCGGGTCAAAGAGCACCGCCCCACCTGCGGCCATCGCCACATTGCCCGACCACAAATCACCGTGCAGCAGAGACGGCGGCGGGGCATGACCTTCGAGGATTTCCCCCACCCGCCCCAGAATCGCCGGGCGATCCAGTCTGTGCCCTGCCCGCTCCGCCAACTCCAACTGAAACGCAATGCGCCGGTCGCGGAAAAACCGGCACCAATCGTCATCCGACGTGTTGATCTGGGGTGTCGCGCCGATGAAATTGTCTTGGTCGAGGCCGTATCCGTCTCCGCACACCCGGTGCAAAGCCGCCAAGCGGCTCCCCAAATCGGCCCACCCCTGTCCGCCCAGCGCCGAGAGCTCCAACCACTTCAGCGCCAACCACCCCCCGCCCGCCCCCAAAACCTCCGGCACCCGTATATGCGGAGCCATCCGCTCCAACCCCCTCTGCTCCGCCACCAACATCGCCGCGCCCGCCTCATCCCCCGCCACTTTGACAAACAACAGCCGCCCACCATCCAGCTCCACGCGCAAGGCCCGGTGAATGCATCCGCCACCCACCGGCGACACACCGCTCACCTGCTGGCCGAGAACAGCACCCAATTCTTCCTGAAATCCTTCCATGGCTACATCCTCCGTTCCCTGTGGCCCGCCGCAAGTCGAAAGTCCACGCGCCCCTCACCTGCCCCTGGCAACGCCCCCCGCCCGGAACCACTCCACAGCCCGCTACCCGACCCTCACAGAGCCTCAACCCCCACACCCACGCCGCCATCCACCGCGCGGAAAATTCACAAAAATGCCGGCTGCTCAGTCGAATAAAGCTTGACATCACCTGGCAAATGCCTAGAGTCGCCACCCCGCGAGCGTCCCGAAACGGCCGTCGGTCTCTGCAAGGATCGCCTCCCCATAGGAGGAAATCCCGGCTCGCCAGAGGAAACCCGGCCATCCCCATACCCAAACATGTCCATCAAACTTGCCCGGTTCGAAGTCCCGAACACCTTGGTCTGCGAAGAAGAAACCGCAACCGACACCTACGCCAAATTCATCGCCGAACCCTTTGAGACCGGCTACGGCCACACCATCGGCAACTCCCTCCGCCGCATCCTCCTCTCCTCCCTTGAGGGTGCCGCAATCACCTCCGTCAAAATCACCGGAGCCCAGCACGAGTTCGCTTCCCTCCCGGGTGTCGTCGAAGATGTGACCGAAATCATCCTCAACCTGAAAAAGGTCAAGTTCCGCCACCACGGCGAATCCAAGGAGCCGCGCGTGCTTTCCATCAGCGTCGAAAAGGAAGGTGTCGTGACCGCCGCTGACATCACCGAGGACAATTTTTACGAGGTTGTAAACAAGGACCAGCACATCTGCACCATCGACCGCAAAACCCGCTTCGATGCCGAACTCGAAGTTCGCGTCGGCCGCGGATTCAACACCGGTGAGGAGAACAAATACAAGGATATGCCCATCGGCGTCATCGCCATGGATTCCATTTTCTCCCCCGTCGTGCGCGTCAAATACTCCGTGGACGCCACCCGCGTCGGCCAGAACACCGAATATGACAAACTCGTTCTTGAAATCTGGACCGACAACCGCATCAGCCCGCGCAATGCCCTGCTCCACGCCTCGGCCATTCTCCGCCACCACCTCGACGTTTTCGTGAATTACGATGATTCGCAGATCGAGTTCGAAGCGGCACCGGAGTCGCAGAGCGAAGAGAACGCGGAACTGCGCCGCCTGCTCAACATGAGCGTCAACGAAATCGAGCTTTCCGTACGCGCTGCCAACTGCCTCAACAACGCCAACATCGGCACCGTCGGCCAGCTGGCACTCAAAAGCGAGGCCGAGATGCTCAAATACCGCAACTTCGGCAAAAAGTCCCTCAACGAAATCAAAGACAAGCTGCAAGATCTGGGCCTCGGCCTGGGCATGACCTTCGACCCGTCCATGCTCGACTCCTCCGCCCCGTCCAGCCCGCTCGCCGCCAACGCCAAGGACGACGAGTTCGGCAACCTGATCGAAGGCAATCTCGACGACAACGACTGAACCCGCGCCAGAGGCATACGCCCGCCCTACGACCATGAGACACCAACGCAAGACCGTCAAACTCCAGCGCCGCGCCGACCACCGCCGCGCGCTCCTCGCCAACCTGCTCTGCTCGCTCATTCGGCACAGAAGGATCCGCACCACCCTGGCCAAAGCCAAGGCCATGCGCCCGCTGGCAGACAAACTCGTCACCCTCGGCAAGCGCGGCGACCTGCACTCCCGCCGCCTGGCCATCGCCAAGGTGCGCGACAAGGACGCGGTGAAGATTCTCTTCGCCACAATCGCGCCCGCCGCCGCCAACCGTCAGGGTGGCTACACCCGCATCATCAAACTCGGACCCCGCCTCAGCGACTCCGCCCCCATGGCGCTGATCGAGTGGGTCGACCTGCCGGTCAATTTCGGCGATGAAGATGTTGAGGTCGAGGTGGCCAAGCCGGAAGCAAAAACGAAGGCAAATACGGAAACCAAGTCTGAAGCCGCCACCGACACACAGGCCGCCGATTCCCCTGCGGAAAGCGAAGCCACCGTCGCGGAAACGGAAGCCGGGACCACCGCCGAAGCCGAACAGGCCGAGCCGGATGCCACCACCGAAGCCGAGCCAGAGCCGACTGCCGAAGGAAGCGCCACCGAAACGGAAGCAGCGGCAGAGGACGAGGACAAAAAGCCCTCCTGACTCCCCCTCACAAGCTGAGATTCATACAAGCCTTTGTCACTTCCCCGCCGAAGTGACAAAGGCTATGTCTTTGTGGCGCTCGCATACGGCGGCCACCTCCTGATCATTCAGAATCAGGAATGCGGTGGAAAAGGCATCGGCCACCGAGGCCAGCTCGGCACGAACCCAGCACTGCTTTCGGCGCACCGCCGGCTTGCCGGTGCGCGGATCGATGATGTGCGCCCCGCGCACCGCCAAGCCGGAACCCGACAGCGCCTCGTCGCGCAGCATCAACGGCTCCGCAGCATCCCCCACCGACACCGGCCATCCCCTCCCGTCCGGCCCCGAACCGACCGCGAGCACTGTGCTCTCGCCGGCATTGATCAGAAAATTATCCATCTCCTCCCAGGCTTTGATCGAAATCGCCGCCTGATCCGCTGCATACCCTTTGCCCACACCGCCGAAATCCACCACCACCCCATCCACCTGCACACCGACGCTCAAGCCCTCGACATCAATTTCCAACTGCTCCATCCCACTGCACGCCCGCGCTGCCCTCCACTCCGCCCGCGCGGGCCGCCCCCCCTCGGCCCGCGCGCGGCTCCAGCAATCGTGAAGCGCTCCAAGCGCCACGTCAAACGCGCCACCCGTAGCCTCGTGCACATCGCGGGCCAGCATCAGGCAATCCATGGCGCCGGGTCCCACACGCGTCCGACCTCCGGCAGGCAGCCCATTGATCCGTCCCACATCGCTATCGCTGCGGAACCGACTCAGCTCGTTCTCCAGCAGGTCCACTTCCCGGAACGCGCGGCGGGCCGCCCATGCCGCACCCGCCTCATCCTCGCTGGCCACAAACAACTGCCAGGGCGACGCCATCGCCTGATGCGAAAATCTGCTTACCGACAAAGAGGCCATGATCGCTCCCCTAGGACCGC
>SLCJ01000024.1 GCA_007125835.1 Verrucomicrobiales bacterium
ACCTCCCCCCGGCCCGCGTCCGCTCCTTCGAAGCTCCGGACTCCCTGCGCCACGTCGTCCTCGTTGATCAGTCGCCCCTGGCCCGCACGCCGCGCTCCACACCTGCCGTCTACCTCGGCCTGTTCGACATCATACGCGCCCTGCTCACTCGCACCGGAGAAGCGGAAATAAGAGGACTCTCGCCAGGTTATTTTTCCTTCAATTCCGGGGCCGGACGCTGCCAGCGCTGCACCGGCATGGGCTGGGAGAAAGTGGCGATGCAGTTCCTCAGCGACCTCTACATCATTTGCCCGGAGTGCAACGGACGCCGCTTCCAAAACGCCGCCCTTGAGATCACTTTCCGGAAAAAAAACGTCGCCGACATCCTCGACCTTACCGCTCGCGAGGCCCTCGATTTCTTCGCACCGGTCGAAGGCGCGCCGGGAAAAAAATTGCGCCACTCCCTGTCCATCCTCTGCGAAGTCGGCCTCGGTTACCTGCGGCTCGGCCAACCCGCCACCACGCTCTCCGGCGGCGAAGCCCAGCGGATCAAACTCGTCCGCCACCTGCTCACCGCCGGCGAACAGGAGTCCGGCCACACACTGTTCATTCTCGACGAACCGACCACCGGCCTTCACTTCGACGATGTCGCTCACCTGCTCGCCCTTTTCCAGCGCCTCGTCGTTGGCGGCGATTCCCTCCTCGTCATCGAGCACAATCCCGACGTCGTCAAAAGCGCCGACTGGGTCATCGACCTCGGCCCCGAAGCCGGGGCGGACGGCGGACAGATCGTCGCCCAAGGCACACCGGAGGAAATCGCTTCCTGTGCCGCCAGCCACACCGGAGCCGCCATCGCGCCGCTGCTCTCCACGCGCCGCTCACTTGCCCCCGCCCAGCTCGCCCGCGCCGCCGAGGATGCTCCCGCCTACGGGACCCGCTCGCGCGCCGCTGAAGGAATCGTCATCCATGGTGCCCGCGAGCACAACCTCAAGGAAATCAACCTCACCATTCCGCGCGATGACTTCGTCGTCGTCACCGGACTCAGCGGCTCGGGAAAATCCACCCTCGCCTTCGATATCATTTTCGCCGAAGGCCAGCGCCGCTTCCTCGACTCGATGTCGCCCTACGCGCGCCAGTTTGCCGAGCAGCTCGAAAAACCCGACGTCGATCACATCGAGGGCCTGCCGCCCACCGTCGCCATCGAACAGCGCGTCACTCAAGGCGGCAGCAAATCCACCGTCGGCACCGTCACCGAGGTCTACCAATTTCTCCGCCTGCTCTACGCCCGCATCGGCATTCAACACTGTCCGCAATCCGGGCTGCCCGTCGTCGCCCGCACCGAGCAGGAAATCGAGCGCTCGATCAAAACCATGCTCCGCAAAGGGCCGGTCGTGATCATGGCTCCCCTGCTGCGCGGGCGCAAAGGATTCCACACCGATGTCGCCGCCCGCGCCGCCCGCCGTGGCATCCGCGAACTTTTCGTCGACCGCAAATTCGTCCCCAGCGATCCTTTCAAACCGCTAGAACGCTACAAAATCCACGACATCGACGCCGTCCTCGGGCGTTTCAAAACCACCGCCAAACCCGGAGCCGCCGTCGCCGCTAAAATCAATCTCGCTATCTTGAACGGCCTCGACCTCGGCAAGGGCACCCTCACCATCCTCGGCCCCGACAAGCGCCTCCTCACCCTCAGCACCAGCCGCACCAGCCCCGCCACCGGCGAGGCCTTCGAGGAACTCGAGCCCAACACCTTCTCCTTCAACTCCCCGCGCGGCTGGTGCCCATCGTGCCGTGGCTACGGCTTCATCACCCGCTCGCTCTCCGCTGCCATCGACGTGTCCCGCGCCGAATCCGTCGCCGATGCTGAATTGCAGGAAGAGCGCCGCCTCGAATCCGCCGACGCCACCGAAACCCTCCCCTGCCCCGCCTGCGAAGGCACCCGCCTCCACCCCGCAGCCCGCGCCGTACGCGTGCTCGACCACCGCATCGAGGATGTGGTCTCGCTCTCCGTCGCCGAGGCCGCCCAATTTCTCTCCACCTGGAAATTCAGCGGGCGCGACGCCGTGATCGCCCGCGACATCATGCCCGAGATCCTCCAGCGACTCCGCTTCATGGAGCAAACCGGACTCGGCCACCTCCAGCTCAACCGTGCCGCCAACACCCTTTCCGGCGGCGAAGCCCAACGCATCCGCCTCGCCGCCCAACTCGGCTCCAACCTCCGCGGCGTGCTCTACGTGCTCGACGAACCCACCATCGGCCTCCACCCCCGCGATAACGAACAACTGCTCTCCACACTCACCGCCCTACGCGACAAAGGAAACTCCCTCCTCGTCGTCGAGCACGATGAGGAAACCATCCGCCGCGCCGGCCACATCATCGACCTCGGCCCCGGAGCCGGGCGCCTTGGCGGTGAAGTCGTCTACCAAGGCCCGCCGGAAATCACCACCAAAGGACGTCGCTCAAAACCCTCGCCCACACTCCAGGCGCTCGCCAAACCCACCGCCCCCCCCCCCCCCCCCCCCCCCCCCCCCCCCCCCCCCCCCCCCCCC
>SLCJ01000194.1 GCA_007125835.1 Verrucomicrobiales bacterium
CCATGATGTGGGGGAAGTCACTCACCTCGACCGGCTTCTCACCGAGGGCGGCGAGTTCCTCGTTTGCCTCCTTGAGCTTGTGGCGGGCTGCCTTGAGGTCTTCCGACCAGGCTTCGACCTGCTCGTTGAGATACTCCCAGGCGGACTCCCCGCACAATGCCTCGATCCGGCGGACACCTGCGGCAATGGCTCCCTCGCTTTTGATTTTGAACAATCCGATGTCCTTGGTGGAGCGCACGTGGGTGCCGCCGCACAATTCCATGGAGTCGCCGTCGAGCGCGCCGGGGCGACCGCCAATTTGCACAACCCTGACCAAGTCGCCATATTTGTCGGCGAAGAATTGCATGATATCTCGGCGGTCCTTGATCTCGGCGTGTGGAACCTCGACCCAGGAGACCGGTTGGTCGGCGGCGATGGCGGAGTTCACTTTTTCCTCAAGCATTTCAATTTGTGCCGCGTCCAGCGGGGCGCTGTTGAAGTCGAAGCGCAGGCGCGCCTCGTCCACAGAGGACCCTTGCTGCGCCGCCTCGCGCGACACCTCTTCGTGGATTGCCCGGTGCAGCAGATGGGTGGCGGTGTGGTGGGCCTCGATGCGGCGGCGGCGGGCGCTATCCAGACGCAGGACCACCTCGGTGCCCGGCTTGATTTCGAAATCAGGTGTGGGAAGCGCGGCCAGGGGCAGCCTGTGGGCGCAGGCCCGGCCGACTTGCTGGACACCCGCCACCGGCCACTCTTGGTCACCGATGACCAGCGTTCCCACGTCGCCCACCTGGCCGCCCATCTCGGTGTAGAAAACGGTGCGGTCGGTGATGACACACAGCACATCATCCTGCACGTGGGTCTCGAGGACGGAGGCGGCGCATTCGTCCTGATCGAATCCAAAGAATTCGGTTTCCGCATCGGTCGAGATGTCGAGGGCGCGCACCAGCGAGGAGGCGCGGGCGGCGCGGGCGCGTTCGCGCTGCGCGTCCATTAGCTTCTCGAAGCGCGCCATGTCCAGGGGCAGTCCGCGCTCGGCGCAGAGCAGCGCGGTCAAGTCGATGGGAAATCCAAATGTGTCATACAGTTCGAAGGCCACATCGCCGGAGAGGGTCCCTGCGGAGGCGACTTCCTCCTCGAAGCGCTTCAGGCCGCGGTCGAGGGTTTGGTTGAAGCCGGCTTCTTCCTGCGAAAGGGTATCGCGGATGGCGGCGGCGCGCTCGCGCAGTTCGGGAAAGACCTCGCCCATGTGTTCGGCGAGCGTTGGTGCCAGCGGGGCGAGAAACGTTTTTTCCCCGGAAAACCCGAGCTGGCGCCCGTAGCGCACGGCGCGGCGCAGGATGCGGCGCAGCACGTAATTCCGCCCGGTGTTGCCGGGGAGGATGCCATCGGCAATCGAAAACGAAAGTGTGCGGATGTGGTCGGCAATCACGCGGAAGGCGATCGCGTCTTTCAGTTGGTCGCTGAAGGCCGAGCGGTCGGCTTCGGGCTCCGGATAGATGTCGTGGTAGGTTTTGCCGGACATCTCCTCCAGCCGCCGGAACAGCGGCGTGAACACGTCGGTGGCGTAGTTGGTCGGCTTGCGCGAGAAATCGGTGAAGCGCCGGGTACCTTGGATGATGGAACAGGCACGCTCGAAGCCCATGCCGGTGTCGACATGCTTTGCCGGTAGCTCGCGGAACGAGCCGTCGGCCTCGGCATTGTATTGGATGAAAACCAGGTTCCAGATTTCGATGCAGAGGTCGGAATCGCAATTGACGAGTTTGCCGCCACTGTCACCTTCCGGGGTGAGGTCGGCATGAAGTTCCGAGCAGGGACCGCAGGGGCCGGTCTCGCCCATCATCCAGAAATTGTCTTTTACATTGCCGGGCACCACATGCTTTTCGGGATCGCAGCCGGCGCTGCGGAACAACTCCGCCCACAGCTCCCACGATTCGCTGTCGAACACGCCGGGGTCGCCGTCCCCGGGTTGATAGACGGTGGCATAAAGGCGATTGGCCGGAAAGCCCCAGCGCTTGACCACCAGCTCCCAGGCCCAGCGGATGGCATCCTCTTTGAAATAGTCGCCAAACGACCAGTTGCCCAGCATTTCGAAAAACGTGTGATGGTAGGTGTCGTAGCCCACATCTTCGAGGTCGTTGTGCTTGCCACCGGCGCGGATGCACTTCTGGGTGTCGGCGGCCCGCGGCGGGTCATAGGGCGCTTTGGCCGTACCGAGGAAATAGGGCACGAAGGGGTTCATTCCGGCGTTGGTGAACAGCAAGCCGGGGGACTGCGGCAGCAGCGGCGCCGACTGCACAATGGTGTGCTGCTTTTCAATGAAGAAATCAAAAAAACTCTGGCGGATCTCGGCGGCGGTCATGGCGGGTGGATTCGGAAGTGGGTCCCCGGGTATGCGGACGGCGGCCAATCTACGCGTTCCAGTCCGGAAACGCAAAGGTGCGATTGCCCTGGAGGGCCCCGATGCCGACCTGCGGCATGCAGGCGGAGGGCCGCAGATGGGTGCGGCAGATTTTCCCGCTTGGCAATTTGCCAATCACCGATAAACTGCTCCTATGGGAAAACAAATCAACCGGAACAAAGAGCGAGCGGTTCACCAGACCGCGGCGAGCGCGCGCCGGTTCCGGGTTGGCATCCGGATGCCAGACTGGACGATTGGCTTTGCCACAAGGCTGTTCGAAGGGCTCGCCGACCACCAACGCCGCCATGGCGTATTCGAACTGCATTTCGACCAGCCGAGCGGCGGCGACTTGCCGCCCGCTCCCGTCGACGAATCCTGGGAGGGCGACGGCCTGCTTGTGTTCCGCCACACGGCCGAAGAGGCCCGTGCATGGAAACGGCGTGGCATCCAGGTGGTCAATCTCAGCTCGGAATTCCCCGCATCGGGCCCCCGGTTCCCCCAGGTTACCGTGGACAACGAGGAGGTGGGGCGCATGGCGGCCGGGCACCTGCTGTCGTTGGGGCTGCGCGATTTTGCCTTCGTCGAAGAGCCGGCAAGGCGCTATTCGGCGGAACGGCTGGCCGGATTCCAGGAAGGCATCGCCACGGTCGACAGCCGCCTGACATTGATCGAGGTGCCGGCTTCGTCGTTCCCCGCGTCCTCGCGAGCGTCGCGCATCGCCCGCATCCTCGAGTCGGCGTTGGCACGCCTTCCCAAGCCATGCGGCATCTTCTGCAAGGACGACATCGCCGCAGTCCTGGCGCTCCGAGCTCTGTCCGCTGTCGGAAGGTCCTGCCCCGACGATGTCGCGGTTCTCGGATTTTCCGACGACCTGGTTTTCTGCCACATGACGACCCCGGGCCTCTCGAGCATACCTTTTCCCGGGCGCGAGATCGGTCTGGCGGGCGCCGACCTCCTGCACCGTATGCTCTCCGGCGAATCCGTTCCCAAAGAGCACCGCGTCCGCATCGCGCCGCTGCCCCTGGCCTGCCGCGATTCCACCGGTCAGGTGTTGCTCGACGACGCTGTGGTGACCAGCGCGCTGCGCTTGATCCGCGAGCACGCCGCCACAGGGCCCTACGCGGTCGAGGATCTGGCGAAACAGGTCGGCGTGTCGCGTGAGCTTCTGCGGCAGAGATTCCATCAAACCATCGGACGCTCGCCCAAGCAGGAAGTGGACCGCGTGCGCATGCGCGCGCTGTGCGACGGCCTCCGCTTCGACTACACCAGCCTGGATAAGCTCGCCGAGAACCTGGGTTTCCCCGGCAGCGACGAGTTGTGCCGCTTTTTCCGGCGACGCCAGGGCATGACCCCCGGCGAATACCGTCGACACTGGACGGGCAGCGGCGTTTGATTTACCTTCGCCACCGCACCGTGAGCCAGCCCCCTCCCGCCAATCAGTTCCGCTCGTCCGCCGCCAAGTTTCTCCTCGCGGCCTCGGGGCTCATGCTGGTCACAGCCTGCCTCGCCGTTCATGCGTGCTCGGGCAGCCGCAAGGGCGACGCCGTTGCGGTGCGGACCACCGCTCTGGGCGACAGGTCGCTCCATCCCAGCGGCACCGCTCCACTCGCGGGCAACGGGGCCATCCCGCATTCGGCGGGAATTTTCCGCGGCTGGGAGCTGACCCTGCGAGGGATCGCGCCGGTCGAGTGGGAAAATGCCAAAGTGCGCCGCCTGGGCCGCATGGATGGCGGGGAAGCCGATGTCTACCTCGCACCCGACGGCAGCGGACAATGGCTGGTCAAGGTGGCCGATTCGGCACGTCCTGGATTTGGATGGTTCCGCGTCGTCGAGACTGTGGCGTCGCTATCGGAGCCAGCACAGGTGCCGGCGGAATGAGCGGTTGAGTGATTTCTCAGCAGATTTCGTTTGAGGCGGGCCGTCAGGCCTCAATATACTGGCTGGCTACCCAGCCCGCAGCCCGATCAGAACGTCTTGGCCTCAGGAACGCTCGTCGACGGGCACGTAACTCTGGTTCACCTGGCCGGTGTAGATCTGGCGCGGACGGTAGATGCGCGAGTGCGGCTCTTCGAGGATTTCCTTGAAATTGGCAATCCAGCCGGGCATGCGCCCGATGGCGAAGATCACCGGGAACATCTCGGTCGGGATGCCCAGGGCGCGGAGAATGATGCCGCTGTAGAAATCCACATTCGGATAAAGTTTGCGCTCGATGAAATAATCGTCTTCGAGAGCCGCCTTTTCGAGGGTTTTGGCGATGTCGAGAAGCGGGTCGCTGTGCTCCAGCGCATCGAACAGGTCGTCGCAAGCCTTCTTGATAATCCGGGCGCGCGGGTCGTAATTGCGGTAGACACGGTGCCCGAATCCCATCAGGCGCTTGCCTTTGGTCTTGTCCTTCGCATCGCGGATGAAGCGGCTGCCGTCGTCGCTGTCGGCATGGATCGCCTCCAGCATTTCGACCACGGCTTGGTTCGCCCCGCCATGCAGCGGCCCCCAGAGAGCGCACACGCCGGCGGCGGCGGAGGCAAACATGTTGGCCTGGCTCGAGGCGACCATGCGCACGGTCGAGGTGGAACAGTTCTGCTCGTGATCGGCATGGAGGAGGAAAATCAAATCGAGGGCGCGCACCACGACATCGCTCATTTGATAGTCGCGATAGGGCTCGGAGAACATCATGTGGAGGAAATTCTCGGAGTATTTCAGCTCGGGCTTGGGGTAAAGGATCGGCAGGCCGCGGGATTTGCGGTAGGAGAAGGCGGCAATGGTCCGCACCTGCGAAAGCAGCCGCGCCGAATGAATCGGGAAACGGTCGACGCGGAGTTCTTTGTCGTTAAGCCCTGGATAGAAGCAACTACTGGCGTTGATCATCGAGGACAGGATCGCCATCGGATGCGCCATGGCCGGGAAGGCCTCGAAGTGGTGCTTCATGTCCTCGTGGAGATTCTGGTTCTGCGTCAACAGATCGGAAAACCCCCGAAGCTCTTCGCTCGTCGGCAGCTTGCCGTGGATCAGCAGCCATGCCACTTCCACAAAACGCGACTTTTCGGCCAGCTCCTCGATCGGAATGCCGCGATAGCGGAGAATCCCCTTCTCGCCATCAATGAACGTGATGTCGCTCTTGCAGGATCCCGTGTTTCCATACCCGTCGTCGAGGGTGATGAATCCGGTGCTGGCACGCAGCTTGGAGATGTCGATGGCGGGTTCGTCCTCGCTGCCGCGGATCACGGGGAGTTCGATTTCCTGGCTTCCGATGGTGAGTTTGGCCGATTCGCTCATGGGCGGATATGTTGGCACAATACGGGCCTCCGGGAAAGCGTTTTTCCGGAAATGCCGAATTTTCACTTGCCGCAGGGCCTAATGGGCTCTCAAATTGCCAAGGAGAGCCCGGCGGTCGCCTGAAGGCACGATGCCCCGCCCGCGCCGCCCGTTTTGCTTTACCCCGCAGCCCCCCTTTTTTCCATCCCATGTCAGAACCGATAGATTTGAAGCAGGCGGATTCCACGCCACCCGCCGCAGGGGCAAGCGGTGCACGGATGCTTCCAAGGCGCGGGGCCAGGCATTGGGCGGCTTTCGTCGCAATGGTTGCTTTTTTTATCGCCATTGGCCTTGCCTCGCATGCCGGGTGGATCGCTGTCACCGAAGACGGGCATTATGGGTGGTGGTCGCTGCTGCCGCCACTGCTGGCCATCTTCCTGGCATTCCTGCTCCGCGAGGTCATTGCCGCGCTGATCCTCGGCATCGTCGCCGGCGGCCTGGTCACCGGGCAGCTCAACATCATCCAAGCCTACCTGCTGCCATCGGTAGGCACAACCTCCTACGCGATGATCCTGCTGGTCTACCTCTGGGCACTCGGGGGCTTGATCGGAATTTGGACGCGCACCGCCGGTGCCACCCACTTCGCGAATTGGGCGGCACACCACATGGTGCGCGGGCCGCGCAGCGCCAAGGTCTTTGTCTGGTTCATGGGGCTGGTCTTCCACCAGGGGGGAACCATCAGCACCGTGCTCACCGGAGCCACCGTGCGCTCGATCGGCGACCGCAACCGCGTGTCCCACGAAGAACTCTCCTGCCTCGTCGATTCAACGGCTTCGCCGGCAGCTGCCGTGATCCCATTCAATGTCTGGCCAATCTACATCGCCGGCACCGTCGCGGGCACGATTCCCCTTTTCACCGGCGATGCAGCAGATGCCACCTCTCGAGCAGCACAGGAGACAGCCATGGGCGTCGACTTCTTCATCCGCGCTATCCCATACAACTTCTTCGCGTTCCTGGCTCTTCTGTTCACTTTCCTCCTGGCCATCGACAAACTTCCTTGGATGGGGGGCAAACGGATGCGCTTGGCTGCAAAACGGGCCCGCGAAACGGGCCAGCTCGACCGCCCCGGAGCCACGCCCATGTCCTCGGCGGAACTGTCGCGGATGGCCGTCCCCGAGGGATACCGCCCCGGACTCATCGATTTCTTCGGACCCATAGGCGTGCTGCTGGGCGTGGCAGTCATCCCCTATATGGTCCTGATTGCGCGGGGCGCGGATAATGTGACCATGATGATCGCCGAGGCATTCGTGCTGGCGGTAGTGGCAGGCTTCGCTGTGGCGCTCGTCAAGGGTATGCCCCTGCGCGTGGCCATGGAGGGATTCATCAGTGGCTGCAAAGGAGTGACCGTCGGCGCGCTGATCCTGGCCCTCGCCGTCACTCTAAAGGCCGTGGGCGACTCGGTGGGCGTGGCCGCTTTCATCACCGGCGCGTTTGGCGCCAACCTTTCGCCTCTCTGGCTCCCCGGCCTGTTCACCCTCCTGTGCATGATTATCGCCTTCTCCACCGGCACTTCGTTCGGCACCTATGCCATTGTCTTCCCGGTGGCGATGCCCCTCGCATGGTCGGTGGGCGGCGGCAGTGAGTTTTTCATGCTGGTGTGCTTTGCCTCGGTGGTCGGGGGCGCACTCTTCGGCGACAAATGCTCGCCGATCTCAGACACAACCATCCTCTCCTCACTTTCCACGGGATGCGACCTCATGGATCATGTGTTCAGCCAGTTGCCGCTCGCCCTGGCCGCCGCCGCGGGAGCCGTGATTCTCCACACCCTGCTGGTGGCGGTCGCCCTCTGATTGCACGAATCTCTCCCACAAGCACCAATCGACACCAACCCGAGGTCGACTGTTGAAACACGCGCAATCGCGTGTTTGTTTGCCTCATGTCAGCAGGGTTTCCCCTTTCAACCATAGGCACGCGCATCGGCGGCGGCGGAACCAGCATCGAACTCCTCATGCACGATCTCGGCGAGGCCCTCGGCTCGGGCCGTGACACGATCCTCATGCTCGGCGGCGGCAACCCCGCAGCCATCCCTGAGGTGATCGAGGTGTGGCGCCGCCGCATGCAGGAATTGCTCGACGATGAGGGCGCGACTTTCTCCCGCATGCTCGGCGACTACGACCCGCCGCGCGGATCACCCGCCTTCCTCGAAGCCATGGCCGGCCTGCTGCGGCGCGAATTCGGCTGGGAGGTAACACCCGACAACCTCGCGGTAACAGCAGGCGGACAAACTGCGTTCTTCCTCCTGTTTAACCTCCTGGCAGGCGACATGCCCGACGGATCGCGCCGCAAGGTGCTGCTCCCCATGGCTCCCGAATACATCGGTTACTGTGACCTCGGGCTGACCATGCCGCTTTTTGAAGCCAAGCGCCCGCGAATCGAGCACACCGGCCCGCACCGCTTCAAATACAGAGTCGATTTCGATTCCCTGGATATCGGTCCAGACGTGGCCCTGGTGTGCGCCTCCCGCCCCACCAACCCCACCGGCAATGTCATGACCGACGACGAAGTGCGAAGGCTGGCAAAGCGGTGCCGCGAAGCCGGCGTGCCACTCGTGCTCGACAATGCCTACGGAACCCCCTTCCCACAAATTATTTTCCGCGAAGCAACCCCCTACTGGGACGACAACACAATCCTCACCCTCAGCCTCTCCAAACTCGGCCTGCCCGGCACCCGCACCGCAGTCGTGGTCGCACCCCCGGAGATCGCAAGGTCAATCCAGGCGATGACGTCCATCACCGGCCTCGCCAACAACAATGTCGGCCAAGCCATCATCACCCCGCTCCTCGAGTCCGGCGAAATCATCCGCCTCAGCCGCGAAGTCATCCAGCCTTTCTACAAGAAAAAAGCCGCTCACGCCCTCAAGGTGGCCGCCGCCACCCTGCCCGACAACATCGACTACCACCTGCACGAAAGCGAAGGAGCGCTGTTCCTTTGGCTCTGGCTGCGCGGTCTTCCCATCTCCTCGCGGGAATTCTACGAAAGACTCAAGGCGCGTGGCGTGCTCGTTCTGCCAGGTGAATTCTTCTTCTACGGTGTCGGCGAGGAAGACTGGCCGCACAGCCGCGAATGCCTGCGGATCTCATTCTCCATGGATCGCGAAACCGTCGAACGCGGATTCGAAATCATCGCCGACGAGGCCGCGAAGGCCTTCGGTCGCTGAGCCGCATCGAATCCATCGCTCGGACTACAGCTGGTTCTTGACATGCTGGGCAGCCACTCAGCCATGAGAATGGTTCACGCCACTAGCGGCTGAAGCATGTCGTGACAGCGAGCGCCAAACCGCAAGCCGCCCCACCACCCCACCGACCTCAATCCACCTGCGAAAGCAGCCACCGCCCGCCAAGCGCCCGCCCCTTGATCAAAGCCTCGCAGCGCTCGCCCATCTTCGACAACACCCGCACCTCCAAATCGCTGTCCGGTCCTGCCCGTTTCCTCTCGCTGCCCCCCGACGTCCCCAAACTCTTTCCCCTCCGTTCACACCGGATGCCCCCATCACCACTTTTTTCCACCACGGCTGGCCCCGCCGACGGATCCCGATACTCCCCACCGCGCTGACGCCCCACGAATCGAGCCCGCTCAAGCATTCCACGGTGCACCTCCAACACCTCCGCATCCTCCAACTCACCACAGCGCCCGACGCCCCACAGAACCCGCAGACCCGCCATCCCCTCCGCATCCCCGCGCAAGGCCGCCCCATACCCGCTCCAATCGCTCTGCTCGGCTTCCCCAACCAGCTTGGCACGCACCGGATTCAAATCAATATAGCCCGCCACAAAGCGCGCCAGCAAACCTAGGCCCTCGCCTCCCTCATCCCGCTCGTTGTGCGCCAGCATCACACTGTGGAAACGCCCCTCCCACAGCGTCCCCTCCCGGTTCTTGCGCGCGTTGAACCACTGCGTAAACCGCTGCTTGAGCGTCTTCACATACTCGCTCAAAGAACCAATCCTCGCGCGAAAAGGAGCCAGATACGCCCGCCGCGCCTCCTCATCAGACAGACTCTCCCACACCGCGCGGAAAGAGCGCATCTTCGGCGCGCTGTAGATATGCTCCATGCGCGCCAGCACCTCCTCGTCGCCAAGCGATTCGGGATCCTGCGGTGGAATGCGCACCAGCAGGTGAAAATGATTGCCCATCAGGCACCAGCTCACCAC
>SLCJ01000040.1 GCA_007125835.1 Verrucomicrobiales bacterium
GCATCAATGAAGCTCCTGTGGAAAAGGTTGTGGAAGGGCACGCGTCGGTCGCCCTCGCTCTGGCGCAGGCGCAGCCAGTCCGGATTGCTGGCATAGGCGGCCCCGCGGCTGATGCTCACCCAGCCCTCGTCGCCGATGAATGTTGTGCCGTCGTTGTGCACGTGGTCGAGATATCCCCCGGCCAGTTCCCGGGCGTGATCGGCGCTGACGAAATTCATGGCCACCTTGCCCCCGAAATCCACTTCCGCATTCCAGGTGGTGCAGGCGTTGAACAGGTCCGTCGGCGGAGGAAACGTGCCAGAGCCTTTGAAACGCACCGGCCCCAGCCGGTCAAAGTCCAATCCCCAGATGGCTATGTCCAGCGGATGCGCACCCCATCCGGCGATGAACCCAAGGGAGAAATTCCGATAAAAATAGGAGCCCCGGCTGGTGATGAGATCCTCGGTGCACGGACGCATGGGTGCCGGGCCGAGGAAAAGGTCGTAATCGAGGCCGTCGGGCACCGGAATCTCCTCCGTGCTACCCCCTCCCTCGCCTGCGGGGGCCCAGACATGAATTTCCTTCAACGTGCCGATATAGCCATTGAGTACGAGTTCAATCCCACGGCGGGCCGATTCCTGACTGCGCTGCTGGGTGCCGTATTGAAAAACCGTGCCATGCTGTCGCACGGTGTCCTGCATGGCTTGGTTCTGCTGCAAGGTGAATCCAAGTGGCTTTTCCAGATAAACGCCCTTGCCCGCACGCACGGCTGCAAGCCCGATGGGTACATGCCAGTGATCCGGGGTGGCGATCACAACGGCATCGATGGACTCATCCGCAAGCAGCTCCCGGAAGTCGCTGTGCAGATCCGGCTTATGCCCCTGCACTTGCTCCGCCAATTCCCCTGCACTTTCCCGCCGCGAGCGGAAAGGGTCGCAAACCGCGGCGCTCACGGCCCCGCCTGCACTCATCATCAACCGCATCAAATTGCCCCCCTGGCCGCCCACGCCGATATGGCCCAGGCGGATCTGGTTCGATGGGGCCTCAGGCCCGCCAAGCAGCCGGGACGGAACAATCTGTGGCGCAGCGGCAGCCGCAATCACCCCGCCGAGAAACCGACGACGGCTCGTGGTCGAAACATGACTTTTCTGACAGGTATTCATTGCAGAACGATCTACGGGCACAAACATGAGCTTCTTTCAGCCGTTCCGGAACAGGCACGGGGCAGCGGCCGATTCGCCATCGGTGAGTCCAGTTCTAAAAAAACTTAAAGACGGGGCCGGCAAGTTGCGTTTTAGACTAAATTGGCAGCACCCACGGGTCCGACTCCGGGGTCACAATTCATCACGGCGAGCACAAGGGTCGTCTGCTCATGCCAGCGCGGGTGTATCCTCCAGGCACCGACAACTCCGTCCCATGGCGCGGGTATATCTATAATTCCGCCATCTACAGCGACGACCACGGACGCACATGGAAAACCAGCGACCCCTTCCCCATCCTGGGCACAGGAGAAGGAACCCTCGCCGAACTGGCTGACGGGACCATCTATTACAATTCCCGCAAGCACATGCCCGGAACCGACCGCCGACGCATCGCATGGAGTAGTGACGGCGGTGCTTCCTGGCGTAATGCCAGCATCGACGACAACCTCTACGATGGCGGCGGCTTTGGCCGCGGATACGGCAATGCCGCAGGTCTCGTGCGCCTACCACTTGAATGGACCGAGGGCAAAAATGTCCTGCTTTTCTCCAACACGGACACCCAAGGGGGAGAGCGAGAGAAGATGACCGTCTGGGCGAGCTTTGACCAAGGGAAATCGTGGCCGGTCAAACGACTGGTCTATGAAGGCCCGGCCGCTTATTCCTCGCTTGCAGTCGGCCGTCCTGGCACACCCTCGGATGGCTTGATCTTTCTCCAGTTCGAAGGAGGTCCCGAGGGCATGTATTCCGCCATTCAGCTCGCACGATTCAATCTCGCATGGCTGACCGAATCCAGCGAATGAGCGACACGCCCTCGATACAAAAACGCGTTTGCTCAATTTTATGCGCCAGCGCCGCCAGCAAAGATACGCAACAGCCAGATTAAGTAGATCGTGGCGTAATTTTATGGTTTCATGATGTCTTAGAAATCGTTGTGGTTGTATTGGATGACGGCGGGGTTTGATCGGCCTCGGGGTGGTGATCGGGGCTGGCGGTGTCGAAAAGTTCGCCTTGATTGGAATGGCGCTGCCAGAGGTCGCTCATGCCGTTGCCATGCGTGTCGACTCCCGGGGACGGGGAGGACGAGGAGGCGTGCCAAATTTTCGCTGCTAAATTTTTGCCCCCCAAATTTTTGTTGAAATCATCCCAAGAATTTTCGCCTCAAAATCCTCTCAACAATCGCTGCCTTGGGCCTGGCAGGGACATCCGCTGATCCATCGCAACCACAAACCTTTGAGTTGCAACAACCGTGCGCCTCAACATTTTCCGATCAGCCTGGCACCTCAAATTCCAAATCTCCAGCCACATCCATGACACCGATGCCGTTTCATCGCCCCCAAACACCTATAAACGCCGCCTTCAGGACACTTGGGACGGCTAGGAACCCCGTCCCTCCGCTGATGCTCCTCCGAAACAGATGAAACTCCCCAACCATTCCCGGCTTTCTCTACACCTCGGCACCACGCCGCTTCCCCGACCCCCAAAACCACTGCTGACCCGCCGCTCGCGCCGCAGCCGCCAGGCTTGCCGCGCTGCCGGCCACTCGCCAATAAAGCCGTCCATACCCACTCATCACACGCTCCCATTCCTCAACCTCCACACGCACCCCTTCCAGCACTGGCAAAGCCTCAGCCCCCAACGCTCCCTTCTTGTCCCCTCGCACACATCGCCCCGAGGCCTCGACCAGCTTCAAATAGTCCTCCTCCCCCATCTTCCACGCCAAATTCCCTCCCTTGCGTATCAGAATATTGCCTTCCATAATTTTGTTGAGCCACAACCCAGAAAAAGTCCATCTATGAATGTCCGAGTTTGAGTGTTCCGATCTATGGGTGTCCGAATTTGAGGAGGTGAGGAGGTGAGGAGGGGGCGGGATGGCTTACAATTGCCCGTCCTGTCAGGGCTGGGGAAAAATCGGCGGGAGAGCGCAAAAAAAGCTTGGATTTTCCCAGCTATTGTGGGACTCTCTTAAAGCGACCACAAGATATTGCGGTCGCGTCTCTGTCGGTAGGCATACCCCCCTTGGCTTTCCGCAGTCCAACGCATCTAATCCAGGTCCTCTGCAAGGGGCCGCCAACCTTTCCGAATCATGCCCACACAAGAATCAGCGCCAAGGAAAACGACACGCACCCGATCCAGCCGTCGCAAGAAACTGACATCCGCACCGCCGAAAGGCGGCCTTTCGTTCGAGAGGGCGTTTGCCACGCCCGGGGTTTCGCCCTTCGACGAGGTCGACTGGGAAATGCGCACGGCGACTATCCATGATGACAAGGGGGGCGTGCTTTTTGAGCAACGGGACGTGGAGGTGCCATCGACCTGGAGCGAACTGGCGACCAAGATTGCCGTGTCGAAATACTTCTACGGCGACATTCACAACGGAACCGATCCTACCCAGGGCGGACGCGAGACGAGCATCCGCCAGCTTGTGCAGCGCGTCACTCGCACCATCACCGACTGGGGCCTGGCGGACGGCGTGTTCTCCGACGCAGCCAGCGCCGAGGCGTTCTACGACGATCTCACCTGGCTCTGCCTCAACCAGCATGGTGCGTTCAACTCACCCGTATGGTTCAATGTCGGCTTGCACCAGCAGTATGGCGTGGGGGTGGATGGTGGCGAGGGCAATTGGTGCTACGACCCTTCGCTCGGCGAAGCGCGCCGCAGCAGCACGCCCTATGAGTATCCGCAGGCCAGCGCCTGCTTCATCCAAGGGGTGAAGGACAACATGGAGGACATCATGCGCCTGGCCACTTCGGAGGCGATGCTCTTCAAATTCGGCAGCGGCACTGGCAGCGACCTTTCCACTCTGCGCTCGACGCGCGAAAAGCTCTCGGGCGGCGGCCAACCCAGCGGCCCACTCTCCTTTCTGCGCGTCTACGACCAGGTGGCCAATGTGGTCAAATCCGGCGGCAAGACACGGCGGGCGGCGAAAATGAACACGCTCAAGGACTGGCACCCCGACATCGAAGAATTCATCGAGGCGAAAAGCCTGGAGGAGAAAAAAGCCTGGGCGTTGATCGAGCAGGGGTATGACGGCAGCTTCAACGGCGAGGCCTACGGCTCGGTGATGTACCAAAACGAAAACCTCACCGTCCGCGCTTCGGATGAATTCATGGAAGCGGCCATGGGTGGGCGCGAGTGGTGGACAAGGCGTGTGATGGATGGAGAGCCCTGCGAGAAAAAGAATGCGCGTGACATGCTGCGCAAAATTGCCGAGGGCACATGGATTTGCGGTGATCCGGGCATGCAGTTCGACACCACGATTCATTACTGGCATACCTGCAAGGGCAGCGGGCGCCAGAACTCAACCAACCCCTGCTCCGAATACCTTTTCCTCGACGACACCGCCTGCAACCTCGCCTCGCTCAACTTGTTGCGCTTCCAAAAAGCCGATGGCTCCTTCGACAGCGGGCGTTTCCGCGCTGCCGTGCGCGTGTTTATCACAGCGCAGGAAATCCTGGTCGACCGCGCCAGCTACCCCACCAAGCCCATCGCCGAAAACTCCCACGTGTTCCGCACGCTGGGCCTCGGCTACGCCAACCTGGGGGCCTTCATCATGTCCTGCGGCCACGGCTACGACAGCGACGAAGGGCGTTCCCTCGCAGGATCTATCACAGCGATCATGACCGGCGAGGCCTACCGCCAGAGTGCGAAGCTCGCCCGCGCGCTCGGGCCGTTTCCCGGCTATCGCGACGCACGCTACGGCGATATGCGCACCACGCCGGCTGCCGACAACGTCGGCGCAATGCTCGAGGTGATGGAACAGCACCGCGACCATGTGGATCAGATCATTGACACCGCCACCTGCGCGGCGCTGAAAAACGAAGCGCGAGACATCTGGAATGAGGCTCTGGAGCTGGGTAGCGAGCACGGCTACCGCAACGCCCAGGTCACCGTGTTGGCTCCCACCGGCACCATCGGATTCCTCATGGATTGCGACACCACCGGCATCGAACCTGACATTGCACTGGTAAAATACAAACTACTTGCCGGTGGCGGAGTGCTCAAAATCGTCAACCGCACCGTTCGCCCCGCCCTCCGCAAACTCGGCTACAACGAGCCGGAAATCGACGCAATCATCGCCCATATCGACACCCACGATACCATTGAGGATGTGACTGGAGAGGCTGGACGCACCGTGCCGTCCGGCCTGCGTCCAGAGCATCTGCCCATTTTCGATTGCGCTTTCCAGGCCGCCAAAGGGAGCCGCTCACTGCATTATCGCGGGCACTTGCGCATGATGGCGGCGGCGCAGCCGTTTCTCTCTGGAGCGATTTCCAAGACCGTGAACCTGCCCGAGTCGGCCACGATTGAGGACATCATGAACGCTTACATCGAGGGCTGGCAGCTTGGCCTGAAGGCGGTGGCCATCTACCGCGATGGCAGCAAGCGCTCGGCGCCACTGGCCACCAAAGAAGGCGGCAACACCCGGGGAAGCGGAACGGAACGTGAGCAGCAGGCTCTTCAGGCGCGGATCAAGGAACTCGAAGCGGAGGTCGCCCACCTCAAGACCCAAGTCGACATGCCCGCGCGCCGCAACTTGCCCGAGACAAGGATGTCGCTCACCCACAAATTCGAAGTGGCCGGCCACGAGGGATACATCACCGTAGGCCTGTATTCTGACGGCCAGCCGGGCGAGCTGTTTATCCAGATGAGCAAGGAAGGCAGTACCATAGGCGGGCTGATGGACAGCGTGGCCACACTCACCTCGATGAGCCTGCAATACGGTGTGCCGCTTGAGCATTTGGTAAACAAGTTCGCATACCAAAGATTTGAGCCCAGCGGATTCACCAAGAACCCGGACATCCGCACCGCTTTTTCCCTCACCGACTACATTTTCCGCTGGCTTGGATGCCAATTCATCAAGGGCTACCGCGAGGCCACCTCGCCGTATCACGGCCAGGAGGAGTTGCCCATCCCGGAGCTGAAGGAAATGGAGAAAAAGGCGATCAACCGCCCGGTCACCGACCTCCCCGTGGTGGCGGATTCGGATGCTGACACCTCCTCGCCAACCACCGACGGCGGGCGCGTCCGCGCCGCCATCGGCCAGGCCTATATGGGCGTGATTTGCTCGCATTGCGGATCGGATAAAGTGATCCGCGCCGGGGCCTGCGGGGTTTGCACCGAGTGCGGCACATCGCAGGGTTGCAGTTAGAGAGGTGCATGGCCGACATCCAGGCGGCGGTGGCGCTTGTCCGCAAGGTGGTTACGCTGTGAGGCCATCCGGCGGGAGAGTGCCCCAAGAGAATGGCTCGCCAAGTTCAGGTCGCACCCAAAAGCGCAACGCAATGCCGACGCGGATGATGCCCTGCGCATCGAGGTTGATTTTTTTTGCAGGCAGTTGAATAAGCGTGCGCCTGCCGCCGTCCATGATGCCGGAACCATTTGCTTTCCACCCCTAACCCCAAAAACCAGAAAAATGAAAAACGTGACCAAACTCCTCAGCGTGGGCGTACTTGCGGCGGGATTGCTCGGCGCATCCGCCCTCACCGCCAAAGCCAACTGCGGCCCCTCCTGGCATCATGGGCATGGCTACCATCATCCCCATGCGGTTCACCATCCGGTGCACGCCCGCTTCCATCGTCCGGCCCATCATCATGTCCCTCGCCACCGCACCACCACCTGCAGCTCTGTCACGGTGAGCCAGCACAATCCGTGGCATGGCACCACACACACCGTGTCCAGCACGACCTGCACCACCAGCGGCACGCACTGGCGTCATCGCCCGGCCCCGGTGGTCCACCATGTGCCCGTGCATCGCCCGGCTCCGGTCTATCACCATCCGGTGGTTGTGCACCCGCCGGTGTGCCCGCCACCCCGCCGGAGCAGCGGCAGAGCGACCATCAGCTTCTCGTTCTGAATGCCGCCCAAGCCCACCCACCTCCGGATGGGTGGGGAAAGTGAATCAAGCCAAGCGCGTCCCGGCTCCCTGCCGGGGCGCGTTTTTTTTCGCCCCGGCACACCGGATCAGGATAAAAAATCAGGAACCGACAGCCTGAAGAATAATCTCGCGACGGTGGGGCGCGCTGCGGTGCTCGAAGAGGAACACACCCTGCCACGTCCCGAGAGCAAGGCGGCCGCCAACCACCGGAATCGTCTCGCTGGTGCGGCCGAGGGCCATGCGGATGTGCGCCGGCATATCGTCGGTGCCCTCAGTGGTGTGCGAAAACCAAGGTGTCGATTCGGGCACCATGCGCTCGAACCACTCTTCCAAGTCACGCCGCGCGCTCGGGTCGGCATTTTCCATGATCACCAGCGAGGCACTGGTGTGACGGACGAAAACCGTGATCTGGCCTTCCCGCAGCCCGCAGTCGTTGAGAAAGCACTGGATCTCGCGGGTGATTCCATAGGTCCCCTTGCCGCGTGTGTCGACATGCAGGGATTTGGCGGCGGGCAGGCTCATGGCGGAAGGGAGGGGTGAGGTGGGGTGCGAAAAGCCAAGCATCAAACGGCCAGTCCGGCGCGGCGCAGCAGGGCCTCGGGATCGGGGTCGCGGCCCATAAAAGAGCGGAACATTTCATCGGCGGGCTCGCTGTTGCCCTTGCTGAGAATCTTGTCACGGAAGTCCATGCCCGTGGACCGATTCAGCAGGCCTTCTTTTTGGAAACGGGTGAAGGCATCGGCGTCCAGCACTTCCGACCACTTGTAGGAATAGTAGCCGGCGGCGTAGGCAGTGGGTCCTCCGAACAGGTGGGTGAACCTGCGAGCGATGGGCGGTGCCGCGGTGCGGGTGGGGATTGTGTAGGCCGCGAGGATTTCGCGGCAGGCCTCGTCGAGATCGCGCCCGGCATGTTTCTCGTGGTTCACGTGCAGTTCGAGGTCCAGCTTGCCGAAGGAAAGCTGGCGCATGAACCCGGTGGCCGAAAGGTAATTGCGCGCCGCAACCATTTTCCCGAACAACTCCTCGGGAATCGGGTCGCCCGTCTCGTGATGTCGGGCAAACATGTCCAGTGCCTCACGTTCCCAGCAGAAATTCTCCATGATCTGGGATGGCAGCTCGACGAAATCCCAGGGCACCGACACTCCGTTGAGCGAACGCACCGGCACCTCGCCCAGCATGTGGTGCAGCAGGTGGCCGAACTCATGAAATATGGTCTCGACCTCGCGGTGGGTCAGCAGCGCCGGACGCCCTTCGATGGGCGCGGTCATGTTCCCACACATCAGACCTACGTGGGCCTCCCGCGGCGTGTCGCCAACGGGCGGCATGCCGGTGCGCAGCGAGTTCATCCAGGCTCCGCCGCGTTTGCTGTCGCGCGGGTGCCAGTCGGCGTAGAAGCCGCCACGCGATGAGCCGTCGGCATCGAGCATCTCGTAGTATTTCACCTCGGGATGCCAGACTTCGATGGAACCGACCGGAGCCTCCTGTCCCGGCTCGACAAAAGCCGAGGCGCGCTCCTCGACGCGTATCCCGAAGAGCTTCTCCGTAAGCTCGAACATGCCGCCGACCACCCGATCCATGGGAAAATAGGGGCGCAGCTCTTCGGTGTCGAAATCATAGGTCTCGCGGCGGCAGCGCTCGGCCCAAAAAGCGAGATCCCAAGGCTCCATACTTTCCTCCGGATCGCCGCCGGTTTGGCCCGCGCGGTAGGCACGCTGTTGCGTCTGCTCGCGCTCGAAGGCATCGGCGATTCGTTCGTGAAGGCCTTCGACAAATCCCAGGGCCCGGCGTCCGCTGCCTGCCATGCGACGGGCGAGAACCAAGTCGGCAAAATTCTCCCGGCCAAGCAGCGCTGCCTTCTCCTTGCGGAGTTCGAGAATTGCGGCGATGCGGGCGGTATTATCGTGGGGCTCCACAGCCCCCACCGCCGAAGCGGCGCGCCACACCTCCTCGCGGAAGGCATCGCTCTGCGCGTGCTCCATCACCGGCAGCATCGAGGGCGCGTGCAGCGTAAAGCGCCAGGCCGGCTCTTCGTCGCTGCCGAACCCCTTGGCTACTGCGGCAGCACGGGCTGCCGCCCGGGCCGAGTCTGGAAGGCCGTCCAGCAGGGACTCGTCGGTTACGACTTTTTCCCAAGCATTGGTGGCGTCGAGCACATTCTCGGAAAATTTCTGCGTTTCCCGAGCCAGTTCCGATTCGAGTTCTGAGAGCCGCTTCTTCTTGTCCGGCGGCAGATCGGCCCCGCTCTCGCGGAAATCCTCCATCGTTTCGGAGACAAAGCGACGTCGCACCGGATCCAGCTCCTTCACCGCAGGCGATTCACCCCACGCCTTGAGCACTTTCCACAGACCTTCGTTGAGCGGGATGCTGGAGTAGAATTCCGACACCCGGGGAAGCATCGCGTTCTTTGCCTCACGCAACGCGGGATGATTGCATACCGAGTCGAGATGCGAAACCAATCCCCAGCCTCGGGAAAGCCCCTCGGTGGCCTCTTCCAGCGCGCCGAATGTGCTTTTGTAGGTCAACTTGGCCGCATCGGCCTCCTGGGCGGCGATGGCGTCGATCGCCGCGCCCGCCGCCTCAAGACCGGCGGAAATATCGGGCTCCACACGGTCAGCGGTCAACCGCGACCAACGGATCGGCAGCGTGGCATCGAGGAAAGGATGGGCGGAATCAATCATGGCGCATACCGGAGCGCGGAACCTCTCATTTGTCCAGCCCCGAAGGCCTGAAATGCCCCCGTCCAGACGACATCCCGCCGTCACCCCCCCCCCTGGAAAACCCCC
>SLCJ01000311.1 GCA_007125835.1 Verrucomicrobiales bacterium
AGAGATCGCATCTCCGGCCTGACGCTCCGCTTCGGCGGGGCGTTTCTTTTTTGGGAATTCGGTCCAAAAATTTGGGGGAGGTTTGTCGGTCAGGATGCCGACCTTCCTTGAGGTGAGTTGTGCCCCTGGGGCCCTGGGAGGCTGGTCACCAAAAAACCAAGAGCCATGTTTTTTGTGATTTTTGTGCCTTTTGTGGCGAAATTCTCTCCCTATTATCTTCGCGCCTTTGCTGCTTTGCGTGAGACCATCCCCGGTTACTGGGGCCGTGACTGTGTCGCTCACTGGGACGGTGACTGGGGCCTTGGACTCCAGGCGCACCTTTTTCTTTCGGTGAACCGGGATGCGGACCAAGAAGAAATGTGTGTCTTCGTAGAATTCGAGTTCGTGCGGAGGGCAAGAGCGAGGACTGCGTCCGGGCACGCTGCCGGTGGCGCTGATCGTGGCGCTCGGCGCGGCGGCGGAGACTGCTCTGAGGGATCACGCAAAGCGCGCGGCTCGCTGTAAGGAGGTGCGCAAGGCGGCCTGGGAGGCATTGGAAGCTGCGGGTGCGGTGATCAATGGAGACACGGAACACTTGTGGGACCCAATAATCGCTGACCACAGGGTTCTCGACGGAATAAAGAAAGTCTGACAAGTTTGGTGCCGCTTGCAGCCTGCTGCCGGAAAATGCGGCCTCGGCTTTTTCGGCATCTGCTGACAGGTGGAGATAGTGCCTTACCAGGGTGGCAATCCTGTCGCCGGTCCACGACGAGAGTCAATTTCCAGCTTCGTGGCATTTCCCAGTGTGCTACATCAAGCCCAGTAAGCGGGAATCCCTGTAAGAATGGTGCGCGGTGTAGGATTTGAACCTACGACCCCATCGGTGTGAACGATGTGCTCTACCCCTGAGCTAACCGCGCGTTTTTGGTGGACTGGTGGAGATAAGGGGATTCGAACCCCTGACCTTCTCATTGCGAACGAGACGCTCTACCAACTGAGCTATATCCCCTTGTGCACTGAAACGGCCGGGTTTCCCCGGTGGCGGGGAATAAGGACCGTGGGCGGGGCGAATGCAAGGGGAAAGTTCCTGTGTCAGCCGGTGAGGGTGGGCAGAGTGGCGGCGATGGCCTGGTCTCCGTCGGGCATGGGCAGGGAGTTGAGTGTCGGGAGGTCGGCCCACATGAGGGCTTGGTGCTCGCGGGCCTGGGGGTGGCCCGCGATGAGATCGATGCGGAATGGGTGAAGGGTAAGCGGAGTGCGGTCTGACGTGAGGGCCGCGACGTGGGGAAGCGGCTGTCCGACTGAGATTTCGACAGCCATTTCCTCGCGCCATTCCCGGATCAGGGCATCGGCGAAGGATTCGCCGGCGTCGACCTTGCCTCCGGGAAATTCCCACAGTCCGCCGTGGCATTTGTGGGCGGGTCTTCGTGCCATGAGCACCCGGCGATCGCTGTCAAAAAGAAGGCCGCACACCACGTCGAGCGCGGTGGCGGCATTTCGGGGTGCGTGGGGTGCCGGTTGCGGGCTCACCACGTGCGCACGTTGTCGCGGGTGGCATCGACGCCGGATGGGTTCACTCCGGTGGCGGTGCGGTCCGCACCCGGGGAGAAGGCGGCGACGCGAATGCGCAGCGGGTCTCCTCCTTCGGGATTTTCGAGCAGGCCGGTGTCTGGGTCGGCCAGGATCACCCAATAGGGATTAGTCCAGGGGTCCATTACTTCACGGGTGTTGAAGTCGAGCCCGCCAGCGGGAGGTGTGCCACTGGCCGGCGGCATGTTGTCGATGAAATTGATGCGGCGAGTGTTGCGGGAGCTGCCCTCGAGCCCGAGCAAGTTGGTCATCAGCTCTTCGGAGAAGGTGACTTCGCTGCCGCCGGTGGCGGTGCCGTAGCGGCCGGGGGCCTGCACCGGCCAGCGGCTGTACTCGCGCTGGAAATTGTTCACGCCCTGCACGAGGCCGACGGCGATGTTCTGGGCTTGCACGGTCCGCGCGCGCTGCACGGCGTATCCTGCGGCGGCGAAAATGGCTCCGGCGAGGATGGCGATGATGGTCATGACGACCAGCAGTTCAATGAGGGTGAATCCCTTGGCTTTCGAAATCCGGGTTTTCATAATTGGTGGTGGTTACAATGGCTTTACGAAGTATCTTTACACAGTAGACCATCCCGAGGCGAAAAGGGCAAGACAAAAATTCAAGGAAGTGTGCTTTTGCGTCCTTGCGTGGCGAGGGTGGGTGGTGGACGTTTGGGCTTGAACGAGAGAGAAACGCATTGGAAGGAGCGGGTAGCGGAGTGGCTGCGGTCTGCTGGAGCAAAGCCCATGGGCAAATCGGAACTGGCCCGGCACCTTGACGTGCCGCCCAAGGAGAGGGCGCTTCTACGCGGCATTTTGCGCGAGTTGCTGTGCGAGGGGGTGATCGAGGAGCGGCGCGGCGGGCGTTTTGGTCCGGCGGGCGGCCGACCCGGTGTGGCGCGTGGCGAGTTTTCGGTCGATTTCCGCGGGCGGCCCTCGGTGCGCCTGATTTCCGGTGG
>SLCJ01000135.1 GCA_007125835.1 Verrucomicrobiales bacterium
AGAACAATCCAGACTCTGACGGCGTTTGTGGCGGCGTTCACGGTGGTTCCGGTTTCCCACGTGGGCGCGGACAGCGGTGCGATGGTGCTGCTCGAGGGTGGCGGGTTCCTGCGCGGATCCCTCGAGGCTGTGGATGACGTGCGGGTGGTGTGGCGGCATGATTCCTCGGGCGGAGTGTTCGAACTGCCGTCGGCGCAGGTCGAAAGCCTTGTGTTCGACTCGCTCGCCCCGGATCCGGCGGCGGCGGACGTCGTGTTTCTGGACCAGGGGCAGGTGGTGGGGCAGATCCTCTCCCTGGATGCCGAGGCGATGAAGGTTAGCTCGAAAATGTTGGGGGATTTCGAGATTCCGCGTGCGGTGGTCCGTGGATTTCGATTTGGCGCGGGGGGCGGCGAAGCCTTGGTGGACGGGTTCCCCCCACTTTCCCAATGGATGGTCTCGCGGCGTGATGGCCGGGGTGCCACGGCGTGGTCTCAGGATGGCCCGCTTTTGCGATACAACGGCGCGGGCGACGAGGACTTGTTGCTTCCCATCGAGGGTCTGCCGGGGACCTATGAAGTGCGTTTGGAACTGCGCATGGGCGAGCCGGAAACCGCGCGTGCCCGCAGAAGCACTGAGTTCTCCCTGGTTCTGGGGGCGGACGAGAGTGGCGGCGGCGGCTATGCCCTGAATTTCACTCCCGAGATGCTGTTTGTGCAGCGCGATGTGGCGGGCGAAAGGGTGCATCCGGCGGTGATCGGCCGGGTGAATCTGGCCGAACATCTTCACGGGATGCGGCAGATCCGGCTTCGGGTTCTGGTGGACAGGGACCGCGGTGATCTTCACATTTTCCTCAATGGAACCCTCGCCGCCTCGCTGGGTGATCCGCGCGGTCTTGGCGACCCCATCGACGGCGAGGCGATCGTTTTCCAAGGCAAGAACAGCCTGCCCATGCGGGCCCGGCACTTCAGCGTTCGTGCCTGGGACGGACATCTGGAGGAGGTGCCGCCCACTGGCGAAAGACGAAGCGATCAAAGCTCGGACAGAATTGAAACCATGCCTCAGGGCGGAAGCAGCAACAGCATCTATATCGGTGAAGTGGTCGAAGTGCGACGCAATGATCGCGGGGAGCGCGAGTTGATGCTGCGCACCCCGCACCTTCGCGACGGCAACGCGCTGCCGGTGCCGGTGGGAATCATCCGCTCGGTCTCCCTTGCCGGGAACGGCGAACCGACTGGCGCCGAGGACTGGAGCGATGAAATGGTTCTGCTGGTGCTTCGGGACAGCACGAGGATACCGGCTCGCCTTTCGGGGGGAGGTGCCCGGACGCTGCGGGTCGAGCCCATTCATGGAGCCGCTGTGGACCTCGCCTTGGAGCACCTCGTGCGCGTCGACTGGGTGCGTGCGGGCGACGGAGAGGCCTCCGATGACCGCCAGTCGCGAATCATTGAAGTAGAATTTTAATCGAGTTATGTACGCACGATTCTGGGTATCCGCCATTTCCGCCATTGCGATCACCGCGTCCGCCGCCGGGAGCGACACGCTCGTGTTCATGAATGGCGACCGCCTCGCCGGCCGCCTGTTAGACAGTCGGGGTTCCCAGTCCCTGCACTGGCAGGTGGCGGAGGGCTCGCCGGTCGTCGAGGTGCCGGTGGAGGTGGTCCACAGGGTGGTATTCGGGCGCGGTGAGTGGACGGCGCCGAACCACGAGCTTTCGGTAATGCTTGAGAACGGCGATGTGCTCCAGGGCATACTTTCCGGGCTTGATGACGATGCGGTTCATCTGGAATCGTCTTGGTTCGGGGGGGCGGCGCTGCCCCGCAAAATGGTTTCGGTGATGAGTATTAACACGGGTGGGTATTTTGTTCTGCCCGACCCCGGGGAGCCCGAGGACTGGCGATCCAACCGCAGCGATGCCTGGAGGCTGAGCGACGGCGAACTGGTGTCGTCGGATTTTGGCACATTCAGCCGGGACATGCCTTTTGCCGAGCGGATCCGGATCGCTTTCGACGTGGTGGGGGCCTCGGCCTCCAGCGGCCTCACGGTCCAGTTTTTTGTAGCCAATCCCGAGCAACCGAACAGCGACAATCACTACGCCATCCAGCTCACGGGCACATTTGCGTACGCTCGCAAAACGTCCCGCCCCCTGCCCGACGAAGACAATGAGAATCCGCGGCCGAACACCGAGCCCGTGGGGCAGCCGCAGTCCTTCGACCGCAGGGTTCACACCGGTGCGATGTCGGTGGTGATCCTCGCCAATTTGCGGTCCGGTGAGATCATTCTCGAAATTGATGGCGAGGAAGTGGCCTCGTGGGTGGATCCCAGAGGGTTTCCCGGCGAGACGGGCAACGGGATCGCCTTCTCCAACAATTCGCAGTCGCGTATCGCCATCCGCAATTTCAACGTGTCGCGATGGGGTGGGGCGGTGGATGAAGACGACGGAGTCGGCCTCGCGGATGATGTGGTTGTGACGCGCAACGACGACCGTTTTGAAGGGCGAATCACGGAAATGGCCGGTGAAGTGATTGAACTGGAAGCAGAGGGGTTCGGCCCCCTGTCGCTGCCATCGGAGCGAGTGATTTCCGTTCGGCTCGCGTCCGAAACACGCGAGCGCCCACGCCGCCTGCAAGGCGATGTGGAGGTGTCGCTCCGTGACGGCGGGCGTCTCACCGTGCGCCTGGACTCGCTGGAGGAGGGGCATCTCGCCGGATACAGTGAAAGCGGTGGGGAGTGGAGGATCGACCGCACCGGAATTTCCGAGATCCTCTTCAATGTCTACGAGGAAAAGTTTGACGACCCGGATCGCGCGCGCATCGGCCGTCCTGAATTCCTCCTCTCGCCGGACTGGTGATGCCGGTTTTGGTCCCCGATTCGGCAGGTTTTTGCGGCCATGCGGCTCACTCACACACCGGGTCGGGGCGGCGACGGTCCGCCGCCTTCATCATTGCCTACCATTTCACAGGGCCGAAGCGGTCCCGTAGCTGTGCGCTGGTGACCATGCGCACGTAGTTTGCGCGTTCGATGGCTTCGGGGTTTGGGGTGCGGGAGTGGCTCATGCAGCCGCGAAGCTGGTCAATGGATGTGTATTCCCGGTCCTCCATCCAGGTGGCGACCCTTTGCAGAATCTCGCCGATCCGGGAGACGCCATTGAGCAGCAGGGTGCTGACCATCTGGACCGTGGTGGCCCCGGACATGAGGGCCTTGATCACGTCCGTGTGGGAATGCACGCCCCCTGTGCAGGCGAGATCGAGAGCCTGCCTGCCGTGAAGAATGGCGAGCCAGCGGAGCCGGAGATTGAGTTCGCTGCTGTCTGAAAGCTGCAGGGTGGAGGAGGCGGTGAGGTCTTCGATGTTGATTTCCGGTTGGTAGAACCGGTTGAATATGACCAGAGCGCGGGCACCCGCACTTTCGAGCCGCCGGGCGAAATGGGGGAGCGATGTGTAGAAAGGCGAGATTTTGACGGCGACGGGGATGGATATGCTTGCGCAGACAGACCGCACGATGTCGGCGGCTTTGCTTTCCACCTCATCGGAGGGCGTTTCGTCGCTGGTCGGTTGGGAATAGAGATTGAGTTCCAGAGCGTCGGCTCCGGCCTGCTCGATCTCGGCGGCATGGGAGGCCCATCCCCTGTCGGTGCGGCCATTGAGCGAGGCGAACACGGGAATGGAAACAGCCTCCTTGATGCGGGCAATCCGCGCGAGATAGGAATCGGCATCCGGGGCGATCCGACAGGTTGAGGGAAAATAGGATATCGCCTCTCCGAAGCTGTCTTCGTGTGCATCGACGAATGTTTCCTCAACAAGGTTGTCGAGGAGGATTTGTTCTTCAAAGAGCGAGTGCATGACGACGGCGGCGGCCCCGGCGTCTTCCATGGCACGCACGCGGTCGAGTTGATCAACCAGGGGGGATGCACCGACAACCAAGGGGTGCGGGAGCTGGATCCCATGGTAGCTGGTGGAGAGTGTGGGATTCATGGTTTGGCGGAAGTGGTTGTGTCGGTTGCCGAAGAGGCAAGGGTTTGATAATGGGCAAAGCGCTCCCGCACGCGTTCCTGGGCCAGGGAGGCGAGGGTGCTGGCGTGGTCGGGATTCGATTGGGCCAGAATCCGGAAGCGCAGTTCGTTGTGCATGTATTCGTGGAGCGGGGTTTTCGGAGGGGGGCAGTCGAGTTTCAGGGCGGGTTCGCCGGTGCCGTGGCGTTTGGGGTCGAATCGGTAGATGGGCCAGTACCCTGTTTGGACGGCGAGTTTCTGCTGCTCGAGACCGTGAGCCATGTCATACCCGTGTGCGACGCAATGGCTGTAGGCGATGACAAGGGAGGGCCCGGGGTGGGCGTCGGCTTCGGCGAGCGCCTGGACGGTTTGATTGTCCTTTGCTCCCATGGCTACGGCGGCCACGTAGGCATGACCGTAGCCCATGGCATGGAGGCCGAGATCTTTTTTGCCCACCGCCTTGCCTCCGGCGGCGAATTTAGCCACAGCACCCATGGGGGTGGCTTTGGAGGACTGGCCGCCGGTATTGGAGTAGACCTCCGTGTCGAGCACGAGGATGTTGAGGTTGGCATTGGACGCGAGGACGTGGTCGAGTCCGCCGAAACCGATGTCGTAGGCCCAGCCGTCGCCACCCACGCACCAAACGGATTTGCGAACGAGATAGGAAGCGATGGGCGCGAGGAGGAGCGCGTCCGGGTTGGGAGCGAGGGAGGGAAGTTTTTCCAACAGCGAGCCGACATGCGCTCGCTGGCTTTCGATCTGTGGGTCGTCGGTCTGTGGATTGTCGAGGATCGCCGAAGCCAAAGAGTCGCCGATATAGGGTGCCAGAGCGGCCACCAGGTCGCGTGCGGCACGGGTTTTGTAATCGACGGCCATCCGCATGCCGAAACCGAATTCGGCGTTGTCTTCAAACAGGGAGTTGGACCAGGCGGGGCCGCGGCCCTTGCTGTCTGTGGCGTAGGGGGTGGTTGGCAGGTTGCCACTGTAGATGGATGAGCAGCCGGTGGCATTGGCGATGAGCAGGCGGTCGCCCATGAGCTGGGTGAGAAGCTTGATGTAGGGTGTCTCACCGCATCCGGAGCACGCACCGGAATATTCGAAAAGCGGGCGCCTGAGCTGGCTTGACTTTACATCGAGTCTAATGTGGGAAACGTCTGTCTCGGGTAGGGAAAGGAAGAAGCTGTAGTTGGTGCGTTCGTTTTCCAACACGGGTTCGGTCTCGGTCATGTTCAGTGCCTTGCGCGACGGGTTGGCGCGATCCTTGGCGGGGCAGATGTTGACACAGAGGCGGCAGCCAGTGCAATCGTCGGGGGCGGTTTGAATGGTGAGCCGATGGCCGGGCAGGTCTTTTGACTTGAATTCGCGACTCAGGAATGAGTCGGGAGCCGAGGTGCCGCAGGACTCGGGCCAGGCTTTGGCGCGGATGGCCGCGTGGGGGCACACCAGGGCGCATTTGCCGCACTGGATGCAGAGGTCCGGCTCCCAGGAGGGAATCAAACGAGCGAGACCGCGTTTTTCCCATTGGCTGGTGGCCGTCGGCCATGTACCGTCTGCCGGGAAAGCAGAAACAGGAAGCAGGTCGCCTTTGCCAGCGAGCATGAGTCCGGTGACCTTGCGCACGAAATCCGGGGCCTCGGTGTCCACCGGTGGCGGCATGCTGTGGCGGGCGGTGGCTTTCTCCGCTACGTGCATGCGATGCAGGTTGGCGAGAGTGGTATCGACAGCTCCGAAATTGCGCTCGACAATGGCACGGCCCTTGCGGCCGTAGGTGCTCTCGATGGCCTGCTTGATCTGGGCGATCGCCTCGTCCTTCTCCAGGATGCCGGAGATGGCGAAAAAGCAGGTTTGCATAATGGTGTTGATGCGGTTTCCCATTCCGGCCTCGCGTGCCACGGCGTAGGCATCGATGGTGTAACATTGCAGATTTCGGGCGATGATGGTTTCCTGCATTTCCCGAGGCAGGCGGTCCCAGACGGTGTCCGGCGCGCCCGGGGCGTTGAGAAGGAACACGGCACCCGGGGCGGCGCGCTCGAGCACGTCGATGCGGTGGATGAAGGAGAATTGATGGCATGCGACGAATCCGGCGCTTGAAATGAGATAGGGCGCGCGGATTGGGCGCGGGCCGAAGCGCAGGTGTGAGACGGTCATGGCGCCGGCCTTCTTGCTGTCATACACAAAGTAGGCCTGCGCGTGGGCACCGGTGGCCGAGCCGATGATCTTGATGCTGTTTTTGTTTGCTCCGACGGTGCCGTCTGACCCGAGGCCGAGGAACACGGCGCGGAACACGTCATCTTCCTCAACGGAAAAGTCGGGATCCACCTCAAGCGAGGTGTGCGTGACGTCATCAACGATGCCGACGGTAAAATGGTTCTTGGGCGATGGGGCGGCCAGATTGTCGAACACGGCGCGCGCCATGGGAGGGGCGAACTCCTTCGATCCGAGGCCGTAACGTCCCCCGATGACGAGCGGCTGGAAGGATGGCGGGACCAGTTCTTCAGCACGTGCCGAGGCAAGGGCGGTTTGTATATCCTGATAGAGGGGCTCGCCAAGAGCCCCGGGCTCTTTGGTGCGATCCAGCACGGCGATGCGCTGCGTCGTGAGGGGAAGGGCGGCGAGGAATTTATCCAGGGCGAACGGGCGGAAGAGGCGCACTCGCAGCACACCGGTGCGGCGGCCCGAGCGGTTCAGGGCGGCGGCGGTTACGGCGGTGGTTTCGGCCCCCGATCCGAGGGCAATGACGACGTCCGTGGCTTCTGGATCGCCCTCGTAGTCGAATGGTTTGTATGTGCGCCCGGTGAGGTGGGCGAAGGTTTCCATGGTCTCCTCGACGATGGCAGGAAGCCGATCATAGTAGGAATTGACCGCTTCACGCGCCTGGAAAAAGGCGTCTGGATTCTGAGCCGTGCCGCGAATGGCGGGTGCGTCTGGATTCAGCGCCCGCTTGCGGTGGGCGGCGATGCACTCGTCGTCAATGAGCGCGCGCAGGGTGGCGTCGTCGAGCGTCGTGGCGGTGTTTATTTCGTGAGATGTGCGGAAACCGTCAAAAAAGTGGAGGAAAGGGATGCGGGAACGCAGCGTCGCGGCATGGGCGATGGCCGCGAAATCCTGGGCCTCCTGCACCGATCCGGAGCAGAGCATGGCAAAACCGGTCTGGCGGCAGGCCATGACGTCGGAATGGTCGCCGAAAATGGACAGCGCATGGGTGGCGAGGCTGCGGGCGGTGACATGCATGCAGAAGGGCGTCAGCTCCCCGGCGATTTTGTACATATTGGGGATCATCAACAACAATCCCTGTGAGGCGGTGAAGGTGGTGCCCATGGCTCCCGCCTGTAGGAACCCGTGGACGGCGCCCGCAGCACCCCCCTCGGATTGCATTTGTGCCACGGCTGGCGTGGCGTTCCAAAGGTTTTTCCTGCCGTTCTCCGCCCATTCGTCGCACAGCTCTGCCATGGGCGACGAGGGCGTGATTGGATAGATGACGATGTTTTCGCTGAGCCGGAAGGCGACGGAGGCGACCAGTTCGTTGGCGTCCTTGATGGCGGATGGTAGGGATTGAGGCATGAGGGAGAGTGTCAGGAGCGGTGTTGATCCGGGGAGGAGGCGGCCGGCGCTTTGGCGGAGTTTGCCTCGAAGGCAATCACGTCCTCAAGGCTGGTCTGGCGGAGCGTTTCGGCAATCCGTAGGCGCTCATGTTTCCAGAAATGATGGGTCGGACACGCGCGTTGGTCGCTGCAGATTTCCTGACCAAGCAGGCAGCCGTCGAGAAAATCGGGGCCATCCAGCGCGCAGACGATCTCGTGAAGCGAAATGTCACGGGGTGGCCTGGCAAGGCGTGTGCCCCCGCTCCATCCGCGCTTGGTCTCGATGATGCCGCTGTCGGCCAGACGTTTGAAGATCTTGGCGAGATAGGCGGCGGGCACGCCGCTTTGGGCCGCAATCTCACGCACGAAGCGGGGACCTTCCTTGCCCTCCTCCATGCAGGCGAGGGCTCTTACGGCGTAGCCTACACTGTGGGATAGGGATAGCATGCCATAGTCTGGCATATTTCGACATGAATATCCAATATTTAATTTTCGAAAATGCGATTTTGCGATTTTCCCACCACCAGGGCGGTGGCCGCCGCTTGGGGGCGTGGTCATGCTCACCAGCTCAGCCGCCTGTCCAGCGTGCGGAACTGAATGGCTTCGAGCACATGGTGGGCCTGGATGGATTCGCTGGCGGCGAGGTCGGCAATGGTCCGGGCGACTTTCAAAATGCGGTCGTGGGCGCGGGCCGAGAGTTTCATTTCCTCCATGGCATTTTCGAGGTATCTCGTGCCCTCGGCGTCGGGCTGGCAATGTTTGGCGATCAGCTTTGGGGGCAGCGCACTGTTGGTTCTCGACTGGGCCGGGCCCTTCCAGTCGCGGTAGCGGACGAGCTGCCGCTCGCGCGCCGCCGCAACACGTTCACGAATGGCCCGCGATGCTTCACCCTGCACTCCGCCCCGCAATTCGCGGAAAGCGATCTGCGGCACCTCCACGTGAAGATCGATGCGGTCGAGAAGCGGGCCCGAGATGCGCTGGCGGTAGTTTTCGATTTGGCGGGACGAACAGCGGCAGGTGTGCTGGGGCGATCCATGATACCCGCAGGGACACGGATTCATGGCCGCCACGAGCATGAAACGGGCCGGAAACGACAGCGTGCCTGCCGCACGGCTGATGGTAGCCACTCCTGACTCCATCGGTTGGCGCATCACCTCAAGCGTGCCGCGTCGGAACTCGGGCAATTCGTCCAGGAACAGCACGCCGTGATGGGCCAAGGACACCTCTCCGGGACGGGGGTTGGTCGACCCGCCGAGTAGTCCCGGCTCGCTGATTGTGTGGTGCGGTGAGCGGAACGGGCGCGTGCCGATGAATCCGCGGCCCGGCTCCAGGGTTCCGGCGATGGAATGGACCTTCGTTACGGCGATGGCCTCTTCCTCGGTGAGTGGCGGAAGGATGCCGGGAAGGCGCGAGGCGAGCATGGATTTCCCGGTGCCGGGGGGACCGATGAGGAGGACATTGTGAAAGCCGGCCGCAGCCACTTCCAGCGCGCGTTTGACGGCGGCCTGGCCCTTCACGTCGGAGAAGTCTGCGGTGTATTCCTCGCGGGCCTTGAGCAGGCGTGTGCGGTCGATGGTATGGGGCGGGGTGGAGTCGGGATCGAGGCAAAGTTCCCAGGCGCTTCGCAGGTCGCGCACCGGCAGCACGTCGATTCCTTCGACCAACGCAGCCTCCGAGGCATTCGCCGCAGGCACGACGATGAACTCGCGCCCGGCGCGGCGCGCCTCGATGGCAAGGGACAGCACGCCTTTCACCGGGCGCACGCACCCGTCCAGCGCCAGTTCGCCAATGATGCAGAAGCGGTCGAAGTCGGGGGCGTGTCCCTCGCTGGTGCAGGCAATCAGGCCAAGGGCGATGGGCAGGTCGAATGAGGGGCCCTCCTTGCGCAGGTCTGCGGGGGCGAGATTGACCGTCGTGCGCCCTTCATGATTACGGAATCCGCTGTTGCGCACGGCCGCTTGCACCCTTTCGGTGGATTCCTTGACAGCGGCGTCGGGCAAGCCCACCACGGCGGTGCGGGTAAGGCCGTCGGTGGTGTGCACCTCGATTACGAGTTCGACGGCATCCACACCGTGAAGCGTGGCGGAATGGAGGCGGGCAAGCATGGCGGCGAGATAATGAGGAAGATATAAGCGGTGGTGGCGTTATTCCGCACATTGTCGGGCCGGGCGCGCCCGGGGTCAAGCACGGGGAGAGGGATGGGAAAAGATCGATGGCCGAGGGCAACACTAAATTGGCAGGCAAGGAATTCGACCA
>SLCJ01000246.1 GCA_007125835.1 Verrucomicrobiales bacterium
CCGCGGCTCCCTGCGAGTCGGCAAGATTCTCCCGCAGGAAGCGAATCAAACCCGGAATCGCCGCGACAATCGCATCGCGTGTCTCGCGATACACGTCGATCCCGCCGCCGAATGGATCCGGCACGTCCAGCCCCTCGCTTTCGGGCGAAAATTCTCCCAGTAGGAAAAGGCGGTCCACCGAATCAGGCGCGATCTGCGCCAACATCGTGCGATGATCCTCCGTCATCGCCAGGACCAACGTCGCCTCCTCGACCATCTCCGGCGTGACCTGCCGACTCCGGTGTTCGCCGAGTGCAATGCCCGCCTCCTCCAGAATCGCCAACGTGTGCCGCGAAGCCGGACCGCTTTCCGCCGCCGCCACTCCGGCGGACGACACCCGCACCCCGGGCAGTCCGGCATCAAGGGCATGGCGGAGAAGGCCCTCGGCCATCGGGCTGCGGCAGGTGTTGCCGGTGCAAACAATGAGGATGTGTTTCACAATGTCGTTGGGGTGGTGAGCCCGGAGGGCGAATGCCAACGCAAGCCGGGACTCGGCCTTTTGTCAACCTCAACCACGGGCAGGAGCGCAGAACTGTCAGCATGCGGCCAAGGCAGGGCACCGGAGTTTCGGCATTCTACATATTGCCACGGCAATTCACTTGGGGGCGATGGAGTTCCTCACTTTTGATGGAAATCAGAAAAAACTCGCCGAGGCAAAGGGGCTCGTTGTGCCCGTAGGCCTCTGACACCCCTTCAGGGTGTCATTCGTGTGTTGGCGTGCTGGCGGGTTACATCCCGGAGGGATGACAGATTGTAGCCGGGGGTTGAGCGGAGCGTTCCCCCCGGAATCTCTCATGAGAGGATAGTTGTTGTGAGTTGGTGGTGGGGTGATTCTACGTTGTGCGTGGCTTTGATTTCCGGTGGAAGGCACGGGGTCTGAATTTCAGCCAGCACACGACGACTGCCAAGCCGAACAGGGTGTAGCACACGGCGAACACCCAGTCGGGTGCCTCGTAGTAGAGAAGCCGGTGCAGCCAATGGGCGATGAACGAGCCGCTGTAGGTTGCATCGTCTGCCTGGTCCCGAAGAAACATTTCGAGGGTGGTCAGGGGACAAATGACCCCGAGCCACGCCTGCAAGGTGACCAGGCCGATGGCGCCGAGATGTGCGGCGCGAAACCAGGGGTTACGGATCCATTCCCAGCCGCGCCAACCGCCGATGAGGATCGCCACCAGTCCGAAAATGACGAATGCGACAAACGCGATGTGGGAGATCAACACAATGTCGGCGAGCAGCCGGTATGCGGAAGCGGAAGCGAGGTGGAGGTCGATCGACTTTCCTGGTAGCATTGGCTTGCCGGGGATTGGGATGTTGGACCGCAGTTGCTGCGGGGCGGGGGTGGGGCTGCTCAAGGGAAGGAAACCGAGGAAAAATTCCGCAGTAGCCTTCCCGAGTGGGCCCGAGTCAACGTTGCAGTGGCATTTCTGTTTCGTCTGCGCTGGCGGGAGCCGGGGGGAGGATCACGGCTGACCGGGCGACCTCGTCGAAGACGGGGAAGGAGCGCTGCCGCCTTTCGGGGAGGGTCCAGAACACGAGTTGGTGAATGGATTGCTCCGCGAGCAGGAGGTGAATCACGAAGGTGTTGGGGACGCCGTCGGCCTTGCCTGAAAAATCAATCCTCCAGGCGCGTTCGGCCATGGGGTGGGGGATTTCGCGTATTTCGCCCAATTCGACCGCAGTGAGTGCGGAGGTGATGTTGTCGCGAACCAGCTCGGGCATGGCGTCGGGGGCGGGTTCGCCGGGTTCGCGATCGAGGTCTCGGCGGAGCTCGGACGTGCCGAGAAGGTATTCCTCTCGCACCAAGTTGCCGAGATTGAGGGTTGCCTCGGGGGCGCGGATCTCGGCGTCGAGGCCGCGCCAGGAGGCCGGCACTTCGAGAGTGAGCAGGCCGGTCGTGCAGGAGACGTTCCGCGTGCCGGTGGCGGCGGCTTCGATGTCTTCCATGCCGACACCGAGCTTTCCGGCACCGATGCGGATGAATGTCGTGACCAGGGCCACCGAGGCGATGACGGCCAGGGCAAAAGCGATCCACCAGATTCCGCGCTTGCGGCTCACTCCGAGGACGAAAAACACAATGACGAGGATCGGCAGGAAGATCCCGCCAAGTGCGAGAAGGAACGAGGACGCTCCGGTGGAGAGAAAGGCGGCAACGGTCATGTTTGATGCGGAACGATTGAAAAGCAGCCTTGCGACGGGCCCGTTGCGCTGGCAGCGGGTGAGAATGGCGACGGCGATGAGTATGGAGCAACCCGAGGACGAATGTCCGAGTCTGGGCGGGCAGAACCTAGTTCTCAGGAGAAGCGGTCGATGACCACGATTTCGTCTCTTGTAAGCTGGCCCGGTTTTGGCCACGCCTCCTGGGTGCCTTTGCCGATCACCACCATGAACGAGATGACGTTGTTTTCAATTTCTGGGTTCCTACCGCTTCTCATACGAATTCAGCGGGTGGGCGGATGGGGTTTTTTGAGGGGCGAAGACCTGGCACCGGCCGCATGGCGGTATCATGTGATCGGGTTGTCGGTTTCGCTGGTGAAGGGCTTGGTGGGGCGACGCTTTCGATCAAGAAAAAGAGCCCGGGCGCAAGGCACCCGGGCTTTGGAAATTGGTCTCAGGCGAAGAACTGCACGCCTGTGTCGCGATTTACGGTTCGGGATCCGGCTGCGGGGGTGGCTGTGGGGGGGGCTGCGGAGCCGGTGCGGGTGGCGGAGCCGGTGCGGCGGGAGGGGGCTCCTGAATGATGGGCCCGGGTCTTACGGGGATCCCGAAGATGATGTCTTTCCAACTCAACTGCTCGCGTTGGCCGGGAACGGGGGCCTTCGGATTGTAGTTGCCGTCGGGAAGGTTTCTCGGGATGGCGAATCCGCCGCGATTGATTACGTAGTAGAACCAGGGATCGGTGCGCTTGAGCGAGTGGGGGGTGAGTGGCCTCCAGATGTGCGCCACTTGGTTTGCCCGGCCGCTGAAGTTCTGCGCGTTCATATTGGTCGAAACGCCCCAGTAGAAATAGTCGCGGACGAAATCGGTATAGGACTTGGTCCAATCGTAATCAGTGTAGTGGGCAAAGGGCGGATAGGCCGGGGGCGCAAAGTCGAAAACGCCGCCGCGGGCCCGGTTCATAAGATTCATGATGATGCTGAAGCGTGTCAGCGGAACCGACCCATCGCCAAAAATGTTCGGGTTGGCGCGGGCATATCCGGCTTTGCCCATCAAACGGAGGGCGGCCGGGATCGTGCTGTCTATGGTTCCACGTCCGTCGTTCATTTGGCTTCCGCTTCCCAAGTCCACGGAGTAGATCACTTCGGCGACCACACCTGATTCAAGAGCAGATATGTTGACGCCGGCCTCCTCGATCACCATCTGCTCGATTTCGTCATACATCATGAGCAGCACCGCGTTGTTCTGGCTCATGAAGTTGACGATTCTTGGATTGTCCGGCCGGGTGTCGGCGCTGTTGTCGACCAGCTGGGAGACGATGTTGGCAGAGCGTGTCAGTTGGCCCTCCGTGACACTGGGCGTGGCGTAAAGGGTGATACCGAAAACTTCGATTTTCTTATCGAAGGCCAGGCTGAAGTCGGCCGGGTCGGCCCCGGTCACAGGCGCGATATTGAGGTCGGAAAGCAGCTTGACAACGATCACCTCATCCAACGTTGTGCCGTCGGAAAAATGGGCGCGTACTGTAGTGGCGAGATAGGGGTAGCCGGTGAGGCGGCGTGCGCGGGCGTCGGAAAAGTTGTTTGCAAGCACCAGTTGGTTTCTGCCACTGATTCGAAGCATGTTGTAGCTCATCTCGATGGTGCGTTCGCCGATATCGGTGACGATTTCGATTTCGCCTGAGAGACCGGCTGGCGGACGAAGGATCGAGAAACGCGGGGCACTCGTTGTGGGCGGAGCCTCGACAGAGAGAGCGCCGACCATTCGTCCTGGCTCGGCATCGGCGTAGGAGTAGCCGAGGTAGTCGATGCCCCGGATATTCGGGTTGATGATCATTTGCTGGGCCACTGCAGGAACCGCGCCAAGCGTAATCGCGGCCAAGGCCAGAGTGAGGATTCGAGCTGGTTTCATCGCTGTCGGATGGGGTGGGTTGGGTGAGAGGTTGGAGCCAGTGCGGGCCCGCTGACCATAGACTTGGGGCCGACTGTGCGCCCCGTCAACTGCAAAGTGAACAAAAATCAAAAAAAATCAGCAGAACCAAAGGAAATTTGTCTTGTAATGGCAAACGCGCGGAACCATACTGGGCCCATGAAAACGATAGGTTACCGCCTCCCGATTGCGCTGATTGTTGTCCTTTTCACGGCCATATCCGTTTTTTGGTTCACCAAGGGGCGTGAGTCAGGTGCTCCGGATGCCGAGACATGGAGTCTCGTCGCGGGCGGGGAGGATGGAGGTGTTCACGGGGCGGCGGCAGACTCTGAGTCGGTTCCGACGGAAGAGGGCGTTTCCCCGGAAGTGCCGGGCCAAAGGGTGGATTCGTCCCGTGTCGCTGCACCGGCAGTGGACCCTGATTTTTTCGGACTGATCCCGAGGCGTGAGCGGGCGGCCTACAACGACGTGGTCACCTCGACGTGGGGCTATGCGGTAAAAAGGCAGATTGACCAGCGCGAGGCGGTTCTCGCCCACCAGCTGCCGGGCCATACGACAAGGCAGCGTCTGGTGGAGATCTCGTATGAGCGATACCCGCTGATGGTGGTAAGCGAATTCATCCCCGACGGAAACGGTCCGCCGAGGATTGCCGGGGCGCGCGTCGCCGACCATGTGTTGGTGACACCTGTGGTGGGGCTCGATTCACGGGATGCGGCTGAGGCGCTCCGCGGCCGCGGTTATTCCATTCGCTACGAGGGGGATGGCACGTTTCTACTGGTCGAAACGGACGGAGCCGTCGATTTTGAAAGCGTGGACTGGATGCGGGAGAGGCTTGAGCTCGAGGCCGATTTGGTCAGGTTTGCCGAGGAGGACCAGTATTCGATGCCGATGGTGATCCCCTTGGACCCCCAGTTCGACCTACTCTGGGGGCTGAATAATCCCGCAACCCGCCCGGGATTTCTCGCCGATGCTGATATCGACGCTCCCGAGGGCTGGGATATCCTACGGGATGCGGGAGACATTGTCGTGGCTATCACCGATTCTGGCATTCGTTATACCCACGAGGATTTGCGCGACAACATGTGGAGAAATCCCGGCGAGACCCGCAACGGACAAGATTCGGATGGCAATGGCTGGGTGGATGACATTCATGGTGTCGATACCGTGGACGGCGATGCCGATCCAATGGACCCGCCGCAGGACGGCCATGGCACTCATGTCGCGGGGACCGTGGGCATGGTGGGCAACAACGGCGTGGGCGGCACCGGTGTCGCTTGGAATGTGCAGCTGATGGCCGTTCGGATGATAGGTCCCTTGTCGGCCGGGGTTGAGGGGCTCAATTACGTTAGGCAGATGGGGGCGGACGTGGTGAATGCGAGTTGGGGTTGGACGGGAACCGACAACATGGCCATGCGGCAGGCGGTGGCGGCACTTATCGCCGATGGAGTGCCATTCATTGCGGCTGCTGGCAATTTTGCCTGGAACCACGACAATCCTCCGGTGCCGACATTTCCGAGCACCTATCCGGGTGTGATTGCGGTGGCGGCCACTACTTCGATGGACGAATTGGCCCCGTTTTCAGACTACGGTGCGACGACGGTTCATCTGGCTGCGCCCGGTGATAACATTTGGTCGGCTGTGTCGGCGACTGACCGCAGTTATGAGTTTTTTCCGGGAACCTCGATGGCCGCACCCCATGTGTCCGGAGCGATGGCGCTGATGAAAACCGCTTTTCCCGATGAGACGCTCGATGACCTGCGGGAACGACTCTTTAACGCGGTGGATCCGCTGGACTCGCTGGAGGGACGTGTGGTGACGGGTGGGCGCTTGAATCTTTTCAATTGCCTTGGGGGCGGACAGATCGGCCCGCCCGAAAATGATAACTATCAGGATGCCACTGAATTGGAGGGACCGGTGAACGAGTGGACGGCCTCGAATATGGGGGCCACGCGCCAGGCCAACGAGCCGATGATCGACGGCCAGCACAGCATCTGGTATTCCTGGACGGCGAGCGAGGACGGCTTCATGCGCTTCGAGGCGAGCGGCACGAGGTTCCCACGTCTGACGGTGTTCGAGGGCTCCCAGCTCAAGCACGCGAGGCTGGTTGAGAAAAGCCAACATCTGGATCCACGGCAGCCGGTTGGCGTGTGGTTTTACGCCCGTGGTGGCCGGAATTACCGGCTCGCCCTCGACAGCGCGAGCCCGGGGACGTTCAATGCGCGGCTTTACCAGCGCGCTCCCAACGACAATCCCTCGCTTGCCCGGTTTGTCGGGGGAGATCGTTTCGAAGTATTCGAAAGCAACGTAGCGGCGACAGGGGATCGACTTACGGGCAGTGACACCAGTAGTGTGTGGTATGAGTGGGTTCCTTCGCAAAGCGGAACGGCGGTGATGACGACCATTGGCAGCGGGTTTGACACCGTGCTGCGGGTGTATGAGGGCGACCGCTTTGATTATCCCGAAAATTTTGGGAATTTCCAGTTGGTGGCGGAGAATGCCAATGCCGGGCCTGGGCTCACTTACAGCTCGCTGAGTTTTCAAGCTGTGGCCGGAACTTCTTATTTTGTCGTGGTTTACAGCCAGGACGGGCAGACGGGCCTGGTGCGTCTGAATGGCATGTGGAGTGGCGATATTCTCATTGTGAACCAGCCCACAGATCGATTTGCTCTGGAAGGAGTCGAGGTGCGCTTTGAGGTGCTTGCGTATTCGGACCTGCCCCTGTCCTACCAATGGTATTTTGACGACGAAATCATTCCCGGGGCGGAGAGTGCGGTGTATGAAATCGCCAGTGTGACCGAAGATGATTTTGGCGACTACTTTGTCGAAATTACAAATGGCGTCAATACGGTGAGCAGCGATGTGGCGGCTTTGCGGGAACCGATGGTGGTGCCCGGGGTGGCGGACATTTCCAATCATGCTTTGATCGAACACGGCCAATCGCTGGTGCTCAATGCGCGGGCTGCGGGGCCCCGGACCCTGGGTGGTGGCGTCCGCTACCAGTGGTATCGCGACGGTCTGCCCTTGCACGGTGAGACGCGGCCCGACCTGGACTTGAGCGGGGCGACTCATCGTATGTCGGGAACGTATTCCCTGCGCGTGACCAATGATTTCGGATCGAGCAAGAGTTCGCCGGTGAATGTCAATGTGCGGCGGACGCCGGAATTGGCTAACGCAGCATATGCCGAGTGGCGGAAGAGATTCGGGCTTAATCGGCATGTGCCTTCGATTTCCGGGCCGGATGCGGACCCCGACAAAGACGGTGTTCGGAACTGGATGGAATATGCTCTGGGAGGAGATCCTCAGCGGGCGGCGGAGGGCGGTCTTGAGGATTTCAAGGAAATCGAGGTGGTGGACGGCTACCTGCGTATGGTGTATACCCGGCGCCGGGGCATGGATCATAGGTATGACGTCTATGGTGCTGCGAGCCGCGACTTTGTCGATTGGGATTCCCCGGAAATCCGCGAGAGGGTGCTGTCGGTGGAAAATGGGATCGAGACCATTGAGGCCTTGCTGCCAATGAACGAGGCACAGGGTTTCCTGCGCCTGCAAGTTGAACGGGATTGAGGTGAGTGGTTTTGCGATTCGTCTGGGTCACGCGTTTGCCCGGCCGGAATTGCTGGATGAGGCCTTGACCCATCCGAGCGTTCCGGCGGGGGAGCGCCGTGGCGACCACAACCAGCGGCTCGAATTCTTAGGCGACGCAGTGCTTGGTCTGGTGCTGACGGAGGCGCTTTATGAGAGGTTTGGCGATGTGGCGGAGGGGGTGTTGACCAAAGCGCGTGCCAGGCTAGTCTCGCGGGAGACCTTGGTGGGGCGGGCCCTGGCGCTTGGGTTGGCGGAAAATGTGCGAACGGGAAAGGGGGTGTCGGCCCGCGAGGGTCGGGATCGTGATTCCGTGCTGGCGGATGCGTTCGAGGCGGTGGTGGGGGCGGTGTTTCTGGATGGAGGGTGGGAGGCGGCCCGTGGCCTGGTGCGTCGCGAGTTCGGCGATCTGCTGGGGCGTGTCCTGCTGGATCTGAGAGAAGACAACCCCAAGGGCCGGTTGCAGGAGATCTTGCAGGAGGTGTCGAATGAGACGGCGTCCTATCGCTTGATGGGCAAGGAGGGGCCGGATCACAACCAGAGGTTCCATGTGGTGGCCGAGTGGCGGGGGCAGCGCTTGGGCGAGGGCAGCGGCCGCAGCAAGCGGCTTGCCGAGATCGAGGCGGCGAGGTCGGCGCTCGGTCGGCTTGGATCTGACCCGGCGATCTTGCACCCGGAGTAGCCGCGATGGATTCTGCCGGGGTGTGCGGAGCCCGCCGCAGGATGAGAGCATGTTTCCGTGGCGCAGGTGATCAGGTCGCTGGACATTGGCACGCGTGAGGGGTAGGATAGGGGTGATGAAAGCCGATTTGTTTGCATGACTCTGGAGGATTTGGGTTGGTCGCCATTTTTCGAGCGTGCGTTCGCCGCCCATGCGGAGCGCGGCTGGCTGCCGGCGCGGCTGGCCACCGAGACGCCAATCAATTACGGGGCTTGGTTCGAGGGGGGGGGCTGGCGCGAGGTGGTGCTTGCGGGACGGGTCTGGCATGAGGCGGCAACTGATGCGGACCTGCCGGGGGTGGGGGATTGGGTGGCGGTGGACCCCGGGGCACCGGGCGAGGATGCGGTGGTCCGCGCGCGTTTGCCGCGGCGGACGACTTTTTCGCGCAAGATGCCGGGCAAGAGCACGCAGGAGCAGTTGATCGGGGCCAATGTCGACTGCGTGGCGGTGGTCACCGAGCCGGGCACGGATTTTAATCTGCGAAGGATCGAGCGGTATTTGGCCCTGATCCGGCGCGGCGGGGCGGCGCCGCTGGTGTTGCTGAACAAGACGGACTTGTTTTCCGCCAGTGAGACGGACGCGGCGGCTTCCGAACTTCAGCGCTTGGATGAGGCGCTGGCCGTGCATGCGGTCTCGGCGGCGAAGGGGGACGGCCTGGAGGCCTTTGCCGACGTGTTGGGGCGGGGCGTGACCTTGTGCGTTGTGGGTTCGAGTGGTGTCGGCAAGTCGACACTGATCAATGCCTTGTTAGGCGAGGAGAGTCAGTGGACCAGCGAGGTGAACGAGGTGACGGGCAAGGGGCGGCATACGACCACCTCGCGGGAACTGGTGCCTCTTCCCGGCGGCGGGCTGCTGATCGACAATCCCGGCATGCGCGAGATCCAGATGTGGACCGACGAGCGGACGCTGCGGGAGAGTTTTGTGGACATTGAGGCGCTGGCGGGTGGGTGCCGTTTCCACGACTGTCGGCACCAGGGTGACGCGGGTTGCGCGCTGGAGGCAGCGGTGGCGGATGGGCGGATAGAAGGCGGCCGCCTGCGTAATTTTTTGAATCTGGAAGATGAAGTGGCGCGCCTGCGGGCGAGGGCCGAGAAGCGGCGCATCACGGTGGAGCGCCGCGCGAGACGAAACCACCGCGTGAAAGCGCGCAACCTCGCCGACCGCATCGAACTGGAAAAGGACGAGCGCGGCGAATTGTGATGGCCACAGTTGGGAAGGGAGGCTTTCTCAGGTCATCGTTTGTGCGGTGAATCCCTCGCGCATAGGCTGGTTGCGCAGGGCGTTGGCGGCCTCGGCATTTTCGCC
>SLCJ01000183.1 GCA_007125835.1 Verrucomicrobiales bacterium
CCACCGGTGCCGCTGATGACGGCATCCTCATCGACGGTGATTGTCTGCCCGGCGGAGGCCTGGAAGACGCGGTTGCCAGAGCCGGTGAGGTTGACCGGCACGTCCGAGATCGCAAGGTCCTGGCCTGAAATATTGCGCACCGTGCCGCCGGAAAAATTGAAGTTGGCGATGACGTTGCTGGCCTCTCCTGTCTGTGTTCCACGACTGATGGTGAGGGCTTCGACCGTACCATTCTCCAGGTTGAGTGTGCCGGTGACATTGCGGGTGCCGCCGGTCGTTGTGCCGATGTTGTTGGCGAGGATGATGTCGCCCGCCGACACCAATCCGTCGGCGTGGTTGAGATTGAAGGTGCCGTTGGCGGCATGGGTGCCTGCTGAAGAACCGCTTTCACCCGAGAACTCACCCACGATCAAATTTGTGACATCAAGCGTGCCTTCTCCCATGGAAAAGGTGCTGTTTTGAGTGCCGGTCCGGTCATTTGCCCCGATGGCATTCGCAATACCAATACGCAGCGTATCCACTCGTGCGTCAAGCTCGCCTTCGGTGAAGTTGACGGTTGCCGTCCATGTGCTCGCAGCGAAATTCGCCACCCGTCCGACGTCCCAAGATTCCACCCGGCTGCTGCCGCCGTCGGTGCCACGTATGGTAACAGTAGGTGCACCAAGGCCGTCGCGGAAGTTGAGTGTGGCGTTGGAGCGGTTGCTGGCACCGATGTTGATGGTGTCTGCATTGATGGTGTTGGTTTGGCCAAGACGAAGGAAGGCATTGCCGCCGTGGTTGTTGGCCTGTTGGTCGCCCACAGCGAGAAGCGAGGCGGTGATCGTGTTGGTGTCAGCCAGAAGTGTGGTATGGGTTCCTGTGCTGCCTGTGAAGGTATTCCCTGTCCCGCTGCGCAAACCGACCCGGAAAACGTGATCTTCGCCGCTCCACTCAAATTCTCCCAAGCCGCTCATGTCAGCCGTGAAATTCCGGCCGCCGGTCAATGTTCCACCCGGCCCAAGCTCGGTGTCCTGATTCGCGTTGACGGTCAGCGTGCCATCACCCGTGATCACAAAGGATCGCGTCGCGTTGGTAGGGGTATGGATTAAGCCGGAAACAGTTTGATCAAAGCCATTCAGGTCAAGCGTGGTGTCCGGCGAGGGCGAGATATCGAGACTGAGAATCACACCGGTCGATAGGCCGTTCTCCGCCCCGATGCGCGCAGTGCCATTTACACCGAGCGTGAAATTTGTCGATCCACCGCCCGCATACTCAATGATTCCGGCACGATGGACGATGTTGGTCTGGGTACCACTCACATTCAACTCGCCATTCAGCACCAGCGCACCGTCACCCGTAGCGGCAAGGTGCCCGCCGTTTCCAACACCCCGCAGCACCGTGATATCGCCATTGATGGTCGAGGTGTCGGCACCGATGGCGGTGATGGCACCTGCGAAGTTGGTGTCGGCCCCGGAATCGAGCACAAAGTCGTTACCTACCTCCACGCCATCCAGCTCAAACCGGGTGGTCGTCCCCGACTCCACGCCAAGTGTCGCGGTTCCCGAGCCGAAGGCATTGTCGGCAGCAGCGCGGATCACCCCCGTGGCACCGGCCACGATATTTCCGGAAAATCCGCTGTTTTCACCCGCGAGGACCAGGGTTCCTCCATCCGCTTTGGTGAAATCGCCACTCCCCGTCAAGTCTCCGTCGAGTCGCAGCGTACGCCCGCCCCAGACGCGGATCACGTTGTCAGTTCCGCTGATTGAAATATTGTTACTGAGAACCAGCGTGGTGCTCGGCGGGTTGAATTGGGTGCCACCCGAGCCCGCGTAATTGGTCGGGCCGAAAATGCCGGCATTGCCCTGAAGGCTGATCGCGTTGGACCCAAAGCTGTTCTCGTCGATCGCACCAATCAAGCCGTTCTGCACGGTAATGCCACCGGTGAGGCCTGAATTGTCGCCGGTGAGATAAATCCACCCCTGATCGGAAACCGGTGCATCCACCGCGTTGACAAGCAGTCCTCCAGTTCCGACCAAGTTGTTGCCGATTTGAAGGTTCCGGAGGCCCGAGTCGATGGTGTCGATGCTGCCTTGCTGGGTGCCGAAGATCAAATCCCCGTCTCCCTGGAATACATAGGTCATCTCGGCCCGGCCACCGATGGTGCTGAAGTCGGGGGTGGTCGTTTTGATCCCGGCGAGGTTGATGTTTTCCGTGATGGTCACCCGACCGGTGCCGGTGGTGAAAAGGGCGATGTCTTCCGCGTTGGCGATGTTGTCCCAGGCGATGTTGGTGTCGCCGCCGTCGGTGGTCCAGTTTTCAACGGTGGTATTCCAGTCGCCATCGCCGCCCTGAATGCCAGAGTCGGTGCTGGTGTCCCAGGTGAGTTCTGCGCCGTGGGCGGCCAAGCTACATGCGAGGATCGAGGCGGTAAAAAATGCGGAGGTTCGAGCGAGAGTTGAGGACTTCATGGTGGGCAGATGGCTTGTTTTGGACCAAGGATTTTCCCAAATATTCCGGATTGTATCAAATCTCCGATCGAAAGAAAAGCGTTTTTTGATTTTTGGAAAAAATTTCTTCCAAGGGCGAAACGGCGGGGTCGTGGCGGCCAGCGCGGCGGCGCGCGTAAAGAAGCCATACCCAGATCGGTCGATCCCCCGAGGCTGCGCGCGGGATCTGCTTCGACCCAGAGCGCGAATCAGCTCACTTGTCGTCGAGGTAGCGGCCCAGGGATTCGCGGAGCGTGCCGCGGGCGCGGAACAGAAGGCTCTTCACCGCCGGGACGGTAGTGTCGAGGATGTCGGCGATTTCCTCGTAGGGCATGTTCTCGAAGCGCCGTAGCAGCACCGCCATGCGCTGGGGTTCGGGCAGGGAGGCGATGGCGGCATCGGCAGCGTCGGACAGTTCGCGGTGGAGGAGGATTTGCTCCGGGGTGAGGCCGGTGCGGTCGGGCTCTTCGGAGTGGGTGGCTTCGGCATGGGCGTCCATCGACACTTCCTGCTTGCGGTAGGCGCGGCGGGCTTCATTGAAGACCAAATTGCGCACGATGGTAAAAAGCCAGGTGGTGAACTTGGCCGAGGGCTGGTAGCGGGGAGCCGACTTCCACACGCGCACAAACACCTGCTGGGCCAAATCCTCGGCGTCGTCGATGCGCCCGGTCATCTTGGCGATGGTGCCGAGCACGGCATGCTGGTGCTTCTCGACCAAGGACCGCAGTGCGGCAGCGTCACCTCGCCCGATGGCTGCCATCAACGCCACATCCTCGGCATTGGAATCGGTGTTGGCTTGTGCGTCTTGCGGCTCTCCTGGCATGGCGTGTGGCGGGGGCGAAGGCTAGCGCCTCCGGGAGCGCTGCGCCAGCGTAAATCAAACGTCAAACGCAGCAGTGGGTATCGCTCTTACTAGCAGTTTCGGCCATTTGCAGCAGCATGCTTGATTCTGCGCAAGCGATTGACACCCCGGAGCATCCACGCCAATTTTCCAGTACCCCCCATCCCCCCTGCCCCATGCCCATTTCCCGCCTCCCTCTCTCTCTCTTTGGCGTGTTTGCCATGCTCGCGCCCGCTGCGGTTGCTTTCGCCGCCAAAGCGGCACCTGAAAGCGAGCCGCCGCCAATCCCGGTGCGCATCGCCGCAGCCGAAGTGCGGGATATCCCGCGCAAGATCACGCTGGCTGCCTCGCTCAGGGCAAAGGAGAGCATTGACCTGCGCGCCCGCGTCGAGGGAGTGCTCACGGAAATCGGCTACCAGGATGGGCAGTTGGTCGAGCAGGGGGCGGTCCTGTTCCGGATTGACCCTAAACCTTTCGAGGCCCGTCTCGCCGCAGCCCGCGCCGGAGTGGCCCGCGCCGAAGCCGCCCGCCTCAAGGCCCGGCGCGATGTCGAGAGGCTGGAGCCCCTGGCCCAAACCGCCGCCGTGCCGCGCCAGGACCTCGATTTTGCACGCGCCGCGCTGGAAGTCGCCGCCGCCGATGTGGCCGCCGCCGAAGCAGATGTCGCGCTGGCCGAGATCAATCTCTCCTACACCACGATCACTGCCCCGGTCACGGGACGGGTCGGGGCCGCCGCCTATTCTGTGGGCAGCGTGGTCGGTCGCCCGGACACCACCCTGCTCGCCACCCTCACCGTATCCGATCCCATCCTCGCCGAGTTTTCCCTCGCGGAACGCGACTACCTCGCCTACCGCCGCGCCATGGAGGAGGCGGGCGAGCGCTTCGATTCTGTAAGAGCCGATCTGGTTCTCGCCGACGGCTCGGACCACGCCCACCCGGGAGTTGTGGAATACCTCGACCCCGTATTCGACAGCCGCACCGGCACGCTGCTGGTGCGCACCTCGTTTCCCAACCCGGAACACCTGCTGCGCCCGGGCCAATTCGCCCGCGTCCGCCTGACCAAGGGAGTGGACGAGGGGCGCGTGGTGATCCCCTCGGCCGCCCTCGGCGGCGCGCTCACCGCGCGCAATGTGTTTGTCGTGGATGAAAACGGAGTGGCGAATCCGCGCCCGGTGACCACCGGCCCATCCACGGGCGATGCCATCACCATCCTGGATGGGCTTGAAGGCGGCGAGCGCATCGTCGTCGCAGGCCGCGAGCGCCTGCGCCCGGGAGCCCGCGTGACCGATGCCCCGCCGCGTCCCGCCGACGCGCCGGAGTCCTGAATTCCGCAGACCCGGATCCCGTGCCGCTTCCGACGGCATCCGCCCCACCGCAGCCACCCTTTTTTCCCCCTCCCCCTGACCATGGCCCGATTTTTCATCGACCGACCGGTGTTCGCGATGGTGCTCTCGATGCTCATCCTCATCGCGGGTGCCGCCAGCATCCCCACCCTGCCCGTCGCCCAGTATCCAAACATTTCCCCGCCACAGATTTCCGTGGTCGCCGTGTATCCGGGAGCCAGCGCGGAGGTGGTCGGGGAGTCGGTAGCGCTGCCCATCGAAGCCGAGCTGAACGGAGCCGAGGGCATGCTCTACATGACTTCGAGCAGCACCAACGACGGCCGCTACGTGCTGCGGGTGACCTTTGAGGTCGGGCGCGATCTCGACCTCGCCGCCGTCGACATCCAGAACCGCCTCAAACGCGCCGAACCCAAGCTGCCCGCCGAGGTGGTGCGCAATGGCGTGGTAGTGAAAAAGCAGTCGCCCGACATGCTGATGGTCACCTCGCTCAAATCACCCGACGGCTCCGTCGACGACCTTTTCCTGAGCAACTATGCCGCGATCAACGTGGTCGACACCCTGGCACGCGTGCCCGGGGTGGGCTCGGTGGAAATTTTCGGGCGCCGCGATTTTGCAATGCGCCTGTGGCTGGAGCCCGACCGCATGGCCCGCCTCGGGGTGACGGTTTCGGAAGTAGTGGCCGCCCTGCGCGAGCAGAACATCCAGGCCCCTGCGGGCTCCTTCGGCTCGCCACCCACCGTGCCGGGCACCGAGCGCAGCCTGCCCGTGGTGGTGCGGGGACGCCTGCTCACACCCGAGCAATTCAGCGCCATCACGCTGCGCACCCTGCCCGACGGCTCGGTGCTACGCCTTGGCGATATCGCCCGCGTCGAACTCGGCGCCCAGGACTACGGCCAATTCGGGCGGCTTGACGGTAATCCTGCGGTGCCAATCGGCATCTATCAGTTGCCCGGAGCCAATGCAGTCGCCACCGCCTCCCGCATCCGCGAAACCCTCGACACCCTCGCCGAAGGCTTCCCCGATGGCGTTGCCGCCGAAGTCACCTTCGATTCCACGCAATTCGTCACCTCCTCCATCCGCGAGGTGATCCACACGCTGTTCGAGGCGTTTGTGCTGGTGCTGCTGGTGGTGATGCTTTTCCTCGGCAGCCTGCGCGCCACCTTGATCCCGATGCTCGCCGTGCCGGTCTCGCTCATCGGCACATTCGCCCTGTTTGGAGCGCTCGATTTCTCGATCAACACGCTCACCCTATTCGGTATGGTGCTGGCCATCGGCATTGTGGTGGACGATGCCATCGTCGTCGTCGAGGCGGTCGAGCACCACATCGCCGAGGGACTCGAACCCCGGGATGCCACCATCAAAGCCATGCAGGAGGTCAGCGGTCCGGTAATCGGCATCGCGCTGGTGCTGTGTTCGGTATTCATCCCGGTGGCTTTCATGGGCGGCATCACCGGCCAGCTCTACAAACAATTCGCACTCACCCTCTCGATCGCAGTGCTGATCTCGGCGCTGGTCGCACTGAGCCTCACCCCCGCACTCTGCGCCCTGATGCTGCGCCCGCGTAGCGGCAGGAAAAACATCGCCACCCGCTTTTTCGACCGCTTCAACCGCATGTTCGATGCCGCCACCCAGCGCTACGGGCGCGCCGTGGCACTGCTCTGCCGCCGCCTGGTCCTGGCACCGGTGGTGTTGGCGGTCGTCTGCCTGCTCACCTGGCGGCTGGCCGCCACGCTGCCCACCACATTCGTGCCCTCGGAGGACCAAGGCTACCTCTTTGTCGCCGCCAACACCCCGCCGGGCTCGTCCCTTGAATCCACCGACAGCGTGCTGCGGGACATCGAAGCTCTGCTCGAAGCCGACCCGGACATTGCCTCCTCCATCACCATCGGCGGCATCAACATGCTCAGCGGATCCTACGGCACGGATACCGGTTCGGTGATTGCCGTGCTCGAAGATTGGGGCGACCGCCCCGGCAAGGCACGCCACGCCGACGCCGTGCTGGCGCGGGTGAAACAAGGCCTGATCGGCCTGCCCGAAGCCACAGCCATCGCCGTCAACCCTCCGCCGCTGCCCGGTATCGGCACCGGCGGCGGATTCAAATTCCAATTGCAGAACCGCTCGGCCGTCGGCACCGAAGCCCTCGAACAGGCCGCCTTCGCGATGATCGCCGCCGCCCGCCAGGCCCCTGAAATCGGCACCGTCTACACCTTCCAGCGCGGCGACGTGCCGCGCATCGCCCTCGATGTGGACCGCGACAAAGCCAAGCAACTCGGCATCCAGCTCAATGAGGTATTCGAAAGCCTGCAGGCTCTTCTCGGCGGTGTCTTCGTCAATGAGTTCAATCAATTCGGGCGATCTTTCCGTGTCATGGCCCAGGCCGACGCCCCCTTCCGCATGGGGCCCGAGAGCCTTGATGCCCTATTCGTGCGCACGGCTGCGGGCGAAATGACGCCGCTCTCCAATCTCGCCTCCACCACAGAAGAAACCGGCCCCGGCTCACTTGTTCTGCACAACCTCTTTCCCACAGTGGAAATCAGCGGCGCGCCCGCACCCGGATTCAGCTCCGGCGATGCCATCGCCGCCATGGAGCGCCTGGCGCGCGAAGCCCTGCCCGAAGGATTCGGCTTCGAATGGACCGAACTGGCATTCCAGGAAAAAGAATCCGCCGGCACCGCCGGAGTGATCCTGATCCTCGCTCTCGTTTTCGTTTTCCTAGTCCTCGCCGCCCTCTACGAAAGCTGGGCCATCCCGTTTGCCGTCATGCTCGGTCTGCCGCTCGGCGCGTTCGGGGCCTTTGCCGGGCAGTGGCTGCGCGGCGGCTACAACGATGTCTACACCCAGGTCGGGCTGGTGATGCTGATCGGCCTCGCAGCGAAAAACGCAATTCTCATCGTCGAATTCGCGCGCATGAAACACGGCGAGGGCTGCAGCCCGGTGGAGGCAGCCGTCGAGGCAGCCAGGCTGCGCCTGCGCCCCATTCTCATGACCTCCTTCGCCTTCATCCTCGGCGTCGTGCCACTGCTTCTTGCCACAGGTCCGGGCGCAGCCAGCCGGAATTCCATGGGCACCGCCGTTTTTTCTGGCATGACCGCCGCAACTTTCCTTGGCATTTTCCTAATTCCGGCTTTGTTTGTACTCGTGCTGAAAGTCGGCTCGGTTTTCCGCCGCCAACCGTAGGCCAGCGCCTCGTCGCAAATGGGGAAGCGGAAGCGTATGGCTTGCCTCTCCGCGTCCGGCGCAGCCCGCCCTGCACCCGCAGTTCCATTGACTTCCCTTCCATCTCTCTCCCTCCATCCCAACCATTCCCATGACCCAAACTCTTCGGCTTACCGCCCTGCTCGCAGCCGCTGTGCTGCCCCTCTCCTGCACCATGGGGCCCGACTACCAACAACCCCTGACCGCCGTGCCCGAATCCCTGCCCGGCCCCTCCGGCGAGCACTCAATCGCCGACCGCGCCTGGGCCGATGTGTTCACCGACCCCGTGCTCCGCTCCCTCATCGCCGAGGCACTCGAAAACAACCGCGACCTCGCCATCGCCGCCCACCGCATCGAGGAAGCACGCGCCATCACCGGCGTGGCCGCCAGCGAGTTTTTTCCCAACCTTGGTGCCAGTGGCTCCGCAGAGCGCACACGACGCGCCCGCTCGATCACCCCGCCCGGCACCGACCGCGAAGTGAATGAATTCCGGCTCGGCGGCCTGTTGTCATACGAAGTAGACCTCTGGGGACGTGTGCGCCGCTCCAACGAAGCCTCCCGCGCCGCTCTGCTCGCCTCGCAATTCGGGCGCGCCACGATCGAAACCACGATCATTGCCGCAGTGGCCTCCGCCTACATCGACCTCAGAGCCCTCGACCGCCAACTTCAGATCGCATCGCAGACCGTCGAATCCCGCCGCCGCTCGCTCGATCTCGTCAAAGAGCGCGCCGCCCAAGGCGTCACCTCTGAACTCGAAGTGGGCCAGGCCGAGGTGCTTCTCCACCAGGCAGAAGTCTCCATTCCAAGGATCCAGAACCAACTCGCCACCACATCCAATGCCCTCAGCACGCTACTCGGGCGTCTGCCCGGCGACATCCCGCGCGGCCGCTCCCTTGAAGCGCTCGACGAGGGCATCGCCGTCACTGGCGGCCTGCCATCCAATCTTCTCCTGCGTCGACCCGACATCCTCGGTGCCGAACAGGACCTCGTCGCCCTCAATGCCGACATCGGCATCGCCCGCACCGCTTATTTCCCCAGCCTCTCACTCACCGGCCGAGGCGGCATGGCCAGCACCGACCTCGACCGCCTGCTGCGCTCCGACAACATCACCCTCGCCGGTGCCGCCGACCTCGCCGCCCCCATCTTCACCGCCGGCCGCATCAGTTCCTCGATCCGCGCCACCGAGGCACGCCGCGACCAGGCCCTCGCACGCTACGAGTCAGTCATTCTAACCGCTTTCCGCGAGTCCGCCGACGCCCTCGCCACACACGGCCACGCCAACGAGATCGTCCGCCGCCAGCAGCAACTCGTCGACTCACTGGACAAAGTCGCCCGCCTCGCCACCTCGCGCTACGAAGGCGGAGCCTCCAGCTTCCTCGAAGTGCTAGACGCCGAACGCAATGCCTTCGAAGGGCAGCTCGCCCTGACCGATGCTCGCCGCCTCAAACTGCAATCCGTGGTCGCCGCCTACCGCGCGCTCGGCGGAGGCTGGGCGCGGTGATTGCGTTTCCAATTAAAAGCTGAGAAGGCTGGCGGCGCATCGCCACCAGGGTGCCCTCAATCAGGAGCGCTGGCGCTGAACAAAATCGAACACCTCCTCGGTGGGAGCGAGAGGCTCGAGCACTTCAACTTTGACGCGCTTGATGCCGTCCTCGACCATGTCGAGTTCGCGGGCCGCCTCCATGCTGAGGTCAATGATCCGCCCGCGCACAAAGGGACCGCGGTTGTTGATGCGCACGTATACCGAATTGTCGTTGGAAAGGTTGGTCACACGCACCACGGAGTTGAAAGGCAGGCTGCGGTGCGCGGCGGTCAAATCCTCGGGCTGATACCGCTCGCCATTTGCGGTCTTGCGGCCGATCCAACGGCCCCCGTAGTAGGA
>SLCJ01000208.1 GCA_007125835.1 Verrucomicrobiales bacterium
CCTTGAATCGGGCGATCGCGCAAATCCATTTTGGGAATGAGGTTCCGGGCTCATAGTCATCCGACTTTCTCAACATCGTCAGGTAGGTCTCCTGAAACACGTCTGCTGCACGCTCGCGATCGCGGACGAGGGCACGTATGAACCTACGGACCAAGTCCGCATGCTCAACGAATAGGTGGTTTACATGTTCGTCGCCGCAGTGCATTGAGTGGAATCTGGTTCGCACCATATTCTCGCACAGCACGAGATTCGAGAGGATTCCAGAGAGAGAACAATGAAGCGGAATCCCCAAATCTTAGCAGGAATCGGAGGAAGGAAGAATTATCGGCACGCCATTCCCCGGAAAAAAGAGAAAACAAGCTAAGAAATCCGACTCCCGTGTCATTGGCATCGGATGGCTGTGTGTTCTTAGCTCCATGAGATCACGAGCCAGCCACTGAACCCATCAACCCGCACCACACCATGAAAACTCAGCTACTTGCCGCTGCCTGTCTCGCCGCATTTGCCGGTGCTGCCACAGCAGCCATCACCTACGTCGATGCGTCAACCTCGAACACCACGCTCGCCAATGGCGATCCTTACACGCCGACCGCCTCTCTCATCGACGACGACGATGAATGGTCGCTGCGCACGTTTGGCAATCTTGGAACCGTCTATGCCGCCAACGACAGCAATGCCGACCCAGGCGAGGATGCGCCCATGCTGCGCACCACGATCACCGGCTTAAGCGCATCTGTTAGCTACAACATCTATGCTTATTTCTGGGGCGCTGGCAACGACAGCCCGACCGGCAACCAGCGTTGGGATATTCTCGCAGGCCTCGATTCGGGCAACCTCACCTTCTTTGATACAGGAAACGCCACAAACCTTGGCCATGCCACAACCGGTGTGGATCCAAGCTCCTATTTCACCAATACTTCGCCGACGGTGATCGTGGCCGAAGACAACCGACGTCTCTACGAAGCATTCCTTGGAACCGCCGTGGCTGACAGCAACGGACAAATCCATGTCTTTATCGATGACGCCCCGGGCAATCCGAACCGCACCTGGTATGATGGCGTGGGATACGTGATCCCGGAGCCGGGATCCGCGGCCTTCGCTCTCTTGGGCCTTCTCGCATTTGCCCGCCGCAGGCGTGCCTGAAAAATCACTCCGGAAAACAAGGCTGCCGTGGGCTGTTTTTGCTGGTCCCGGTCAGCCTGTTTTTTTCTCAAGAAAGTTCACCATTCATGCCCGCGTTCCCTCCCTTTTTCTCCCTCCCGTTCCCTGTGGCCGTGCTGGCGGCCATGCTCTTCATTCCGCTTTCCGTTGGAGGTCAGATCACTTACGTCGATGCATCGCCGACAAATACCACACTTGCCAACGGCGATCCTTACACGCCGACCGCCTCTCTCATAAACGATGATGACGAGTGGTCGCTGCGCACGTTTGGCAATCTTGGAACCGTCTACACAGCCAACGACAACAATGCCAACCCCGGCGAGGACGCACCCGTGCTGCGCACCACCCTCGGCGGACTCAATGCGGGGGAGGAGTATGGGGTCCATGTGTATTTCTGGGGCGCAGGAAACGACAGCCCGAGTGGCAACCAACGCTGGGATATTCTCGCAGGCTTCGCGTCGGACGAACTTTCTTTCTTCGATGTCAATAACTCCCCCAACCTTGGCCATGCTGTCTCAGGCGTGGATCCAGCTGCCCATTTTTCGAATGAGGCACCTCCGGTTCTCGTCGCAGAGGATGACCGCCGTCTTTACGAGGCCTTTGTCGGCAATGTGGTGGCCGACGGGAACGGCGAGATCCGCGTTTTCATCGACGACGCGCCAGGCAATCCGAATCGTACCTGGTATGATGGTGTTGGCTTCGGCCCGCCGGCAACACCACCGCCGACTCCCGGCAATGGCGTCGAGCTCGCCCCTTCCGGCGTGTGGACGTGGTTCAACGACAACCAAGCCATCGTACTGCCAAACGGCCGCCACCTGGTAGGCTACGTCCGCGGCGACGGGCGGATCGCCGCGACAAATTTCGACCCGGAAACCGCCATTGGTACGGAGATTGTGCTCGGAGCACCGGGCACGGTCGAGGTAGATGACCACAACAACCCCTCATTCACCCCCTTGGCCGATGGTCGGATTTTCGCAGCTTATTCACGGCACGACACCGACAATCACTGGTTCCACCGCACCTCCTCGACCGCCGATCCGCGCACTCTCGACGACTTCGGCCCGCAAATGCAAGGCCCCGGGATGCCAAGGAGAAACAGTTATTCCAATGCGTTCCGGCTTGCCGCCGAGAGTGGGCGCATTTACCACTTTTCCCGCAGCATCAATTACAATCCCACTCTCACCGTCTCGGATAACGAAGGGGTTGACTGGAGTGAGCCGGAGATATTCATCCTGACCGGAACCGGCAGCAACCGACCTTACACCCGCTTCTCTTCCAATCACCAGGACCTGATCGACATCATCTATACCGACGGCCACCCGCGCAATCAGCAAAACTCGCTCTACCATCTGCGCATCACCGGTGGTGAAGTGCGAAGCAGCGACGGAACGGTCGTTCGCGAAATCGATGACTTGCCTGTGCGGCACGACGCACCCCATCTCGAACGGGGCGGGGTGATCTACCCCTATTCCTCGGATCCGTGGGGCGAGGGCCAGGGGCCGGACGATTGGATACCCGATGGCCGTGCCTGGAGTTGGGACGTGCACCGCGATGCCGAGAACCATCCGGTGGCCGTGTTCTCGGTGCGGGTGGCCAATGTCACCGGCAGCGGTTGGAACCACAATCGCATCTACTACTACTATGCCCGCTGGACCGGCTCGTCTTGGCAACGGCGGTTCATCGCCCACGCCGGACGTCCGCTTTACAGTGCCGAGGGCGATTACGCCGGCGGAATCTGTATTGATCCGGAACATCCGAATGTGGTATATATCTCCACCAATGCCGCCAATCCCTTCAATCTGTCCACGCTGGACGATGTGCCGCTGGCAGCTGACGATCGCTACGAAATTTACCGCGGAGTAACCGACGACGGCGGCCTTACCTTCACTTGGGAGGCGGTGACTGAGGCATCGCCTGCGGATAACCTGCGCCCCGTCGTGCCGGAAGGGCATGGCCGCGAGCGAACCCTGATTTGGTTGCACGGCACTTATCAATCCTACACGAGTTTCTCAACACGCGTGTTTGGCATATTCGGGACGCCGTTGGTGGCTGGCTCGTTTGAGAGCTGGGCGGAGCAGGCTGGCATCGCCGGCCAGCCTTTTGATGGCGATGTCAGTGGCGACGGAATCTCAAACGGTCTTGCCTACGCTCTCGACGGCATCGACCCCTTGGTCTCGCACCCCCAACCGGGAGATTTCGACGGTGAAATATTGAGCTTTGCCAAAAGGCCCGAGGCGGTTGCCAACGGAGACGTGGTCTACCAGATTGAGGTTTCGCCTGACTTGAGCCCGGGCTCGTGGATTCCCGCGCCAGGTGTCGTTGTCGACGATCTTTTGATATCCGCAAACATACGTCAGGCAGGAGATGGACGCATGTTTGCGCGCCTCAGAGTGGATAAAACCGAGTAGACAGTCCAGATTCTTTTCCGCGGTGGCCGGATTCTTGTCGCGTGCTTCGCGCGGGCACCTGATACCCTTGCGGCGGAAAGCCCGCCTACGACTGGGCCGGGCCGACCAGGAAAGCGGTTTCCTCGGCGATGTTTTTGGCGTGATCGCCGATGCGTTCGAGAGCGCGGGTGATCAACAGGAGGTCGAGCCAGGAGGAGGGCGCGGTGTCGGAGGAGGCGGGGAGAGATTCGGTGTAGGTGCGGAGTGCGGCCTTGTGGGCTTTGTCGAGGTCCTTGTCGCGCTGGCGGATGGTGGCGGCGAGGGCGGTATCCTTGGTGTCGAAGGCCCTGCAGGCGTCGGCCAGCTCTGCCACCGCTTGTTCAAAGAGCGGCTCGAGGGTGGCGAGGTCGGGGGTGGCTCCACTTTGGGCGAGACTGCGCCCGCGCTTGCCGATGGTTTTGGCCTCGTCGGCAGCCCTCTCGAGGTTGGTTGAGATGCGCATGGTGGCGATCACCTCGCGCAGGTCGCCGGCCACCGGGTGGAAGCGGGCGAGTATCGCCAGCGCGCTGGCTTCGATCTCGGCGTCGAGGCGGTTGACTTGTTCGTCGTCGGCGATGGCGGCGAGGCAGGGTTCGACACACCGTTCGAGCACGCCCCGGCGCGCCTGTTCGAGGTTGTCCAGCGTGATGCCCGCCATTTCGCGGCGCAAGGCCGCAAGCGCGGCAAGCTCGTCATTGTAGGCGGAAAGGATGTGGTCGCTTCTCTGGTTCATGGTGATGGACCGTGCGGGACGGGATATCGGATCAGCCGAAGCGCCCGGTGATGTAGGCTTCGGTTTCGGGTTTGGAAGGAGAGGAAAAGAGCCGCCCGGTGGGGGCGAATTCAATCAGCTTGCCGAGGTAGAAAAACGCGGTGAGGTCGGAGACACGCGTGGCTTGCTGCATGTTGTGGGTGACAATGACCACGGTATAGTTTTCCGCGAGCTTGTGGATCAGCTCTTCGACGCGGGCGGTGGCCACGGGGTCCAAGGCGGAGCAGGGTTCGTCCATCAGCAGCACCGAAGGCTGCACGGCGATGGCCCGGGCGATGCACAGGCGCTGCTGCTGCCCGCCCGACAGACCGAATGCGCTCTCCGAGAGGCGGTCCTTCACTTCATCCCAGAGCGCCGCTTGGCGCAGCGAGCGCTCCACTGCTTCACGGATCCGCTCGCGGTCGGTTTCGCCACCGATCTGCAGGCCGTAGGCGATGTTGTCGAATATGCTGCGGGGGAACGGGTTGCTCTTCTGGAACACCATGCCGACCTGGCGGCGCAAGCGCACCGCGTCGATCGAGGGATCGTAGAGGTCGGTGCCCTCCAGCAGGATGCGCCCCTTGGTGATGCGCGCCCCGTCAACCTCGTCGTTCATGCGGTTGAAACCGCGCAGGAGCGTGGATTTGCCGCAGCCCGAGGGGCCGATGAATGCGGTGACCTTGCGCGAGGGAATCGAGAGATTGATGTCCTCCAGCGCCACGGACTTGCCATAACAGAATTCAAGATCCTCCACCCGCAGGATCTCTTCGGCCGTCGGAGTAGGCGTGCTCGGGTTCGCGGAAAGAGTGGCGGTGGCTTGGGGCATGGCTGCGCGCACTATGGCACGCCTGTCTCGGTTCGTGTGTGACAAAATCGTGACAAGAGACGCCTTGCCGAAGGCGGCGAATTCCGGACCATATCGCGCAGTTCGCAACGCCCGCTTTGTGCGGGGTCACCGTGCTGATTTTCTGTCTGCCCCACCATGAAGCAAAGACGAAGCGACAACCCGAAAAGCACGGGAGCCACCCGAAGCGGCAAGGGGAATGTGGTGCCAGAGCGGTTTTTGGTTTCGAAAGGCACGCTGCGGTTTGACCGGTTCATGACGCAGGCCATTCAGGTGGGCGGGCTGGTCGTCGTGCTTGCCGTGTTCGGCATCTTCGCCTTCATCCTGTCGGTGATCTGGCCGCTGTTCGGTGGCGCGGAGGCTGCGGAGGGCGACACCATGTTCGAACTTGAGGCTTCCGAGGGCGCGATTCTCGGACTCGATGACTGGGGCGAGCTGCCCTTCGTCACCGACGGCGGGCGTGAACTGGTCTTCCACCCTGTAGACGGACGCGAGCCTTTCTTGCGCGAGGCGCCACTGCCGGACGGCGCGGAGGTGAGCTCCCTCCGCCACGATCCCGGCGCGCAGCGGATTGTGGCCGGTTTCGAAGACGGCAGGGCCGGCTTCTTCGAGGTCCGTTACACAATGGAATTTGAAGAGGGACGGGATCGTCGCGTCGAGGTGGAGCTGGGTGGCGAAGAGTGGTTTGAGGTGGCCGGAGGGCCGGTTCATGCGGCGGCCTATGCCGATGGGGGCTCGAATAAGTTACTCGCCGCAGTGCACGACGGGGGCGAGAGCGGTGCCCGCAGCGGTCTGGCCGTGGTGGGTTTCCACCAGCAGCGCGGGCTGTTGGGCGGCGGACGGATCGAGGCCATGCCCAAGGAGGAATTGGGCCACCTGGTGGGCGGGCCGATCGCCGAAATTTTGATTCCCGCCACCGCCGATATGATTTTTGTCGCGACCGATCAGTGCGAGCTGGTATTCCTGGCGCAGGATCGGGGGGAGTGGACGGTGCGCCAGAGGATGCGCATGTTCGACAACCCGGAAACACGCCTGAAGACTCTCGGTTTCGCCTTGGGCGACAATTCCATCGTCGCCGGGGGCAGCGGTGGCGAGGTGCGCGTGTTCTCGCTTTTCCCCCCCGAGCCGGGCGAGCCGCGGACGCTGGGCTTGACCAAAGAGTTTCCCGGTTTGTCCGACGCGCCGGTTCTTTTCGCCGCAAGCCGTCGTAACAAGACGGTTTTCATCGCGTCCGAGAACGAGCTGCTGATCGGCTACACCACCACTGAAACCGTTCGCTGGCGCGGCAGCGTGGAGCCAGGGCTGGCGGCACTGGCACTCAACGGTCGCGGATCGAGCGCCGCCTTCCTGGACACCGCCGGGCGGATGCGGTTCTTCGAGATCAACGACCCGCACCCGGAAGCGGGCATGCGAGCCTTCTTCTCGCCAATCTGGTATGAGGGATTTTCGGGGCCGCGATTCAGTTGGCAATCCGGCGGTGCCACCGATGATTTCGAGTCGAAACTCTCCATCACGCCGCTGATTGTCGGTTCCCTGAAAGGCACCGCCTACGCCATGCTGTTCGCCATGCCGATTGCCATTCTGGCGGCGATCTTCACCGCGCATGTGCTTCATCCCTCCTGGAAGCGAGTGATCAAACCGACGATGGAGATCATGGCCTCACTGCCGTCGGTGGTGCTGGGGTTTCTCGCCGCGATCTGGTTGGCCCCTCTTGTCGAATATCGAATGCCCGGCGTGTTTCTCATGATGGTTGGCATTCCCATAGTGGTTGTTGTAATTGGTTATGCGTGGAGCTGGCTGCCGGTGCATCTGCGCTCGCGCTTGCCAACCGGCCTCGAGCTGGTGCTTCTGCTTCCCGTGGTTCTGGGGGTGGGCTGGCTTTGCTGGCGCCTGGGGCCCGTGGTCGAACAATGGCTGTTCGTGGTGGAAATGCCGGACGGTGAAAAAGTGGCCGATTTCACGGTGTGGTGGCCTCAGTGGACGGGCCTGCCCTTCAGCCAGCGCAACAGCTTCGTCGTCGGCTTCATGATGGGCTTCGCTGTAATCCCGATCATTTTCACCATCACCGAGGACGCCCTGTCCAATGTGCCGCCCTCGCTGCTCGCCGCTTCCCGCGCCCTCGGAGCCACCCGCTGGCAGGTAATCAGCACGGTGGTTCTCCCCGTGGCTTCCGCCGGTGTGTTCTCCGCCGTGATGATCGGGCTCGGACGAGCCGTCGGCGAAACCATGATCGTCGTCATGGCCACCGGCAATACCGCGATCATGGATCCAAGCAACAACTTGATTTTCGGCAGCCCTTTCGGGCTCGGCAGTGGCGAATTCCCCCTCGCCGCCCAATGGAACCCATTCGACGGCATGCGCACGCTCGCCGCCAATATCGCCGTCGAACTGCCCGAGGCCGCCCAGGGGTCCACTCACTACCGGACGCTTTTCCTTGGCGCATTTGTTTTGTTTGTCATGACCTTTGCGCTGAACACCGTGGCCGAGGTGCTGCGCCAGAGACTGCGCGAGAAATTCAAACTGGTCTGATATTGAGGCCCCGGTATTTCTCCATTTCGTTTTTTAAAAATCAATGACTTCATCCACCGGCAACAAGCGCGTCAAAGGCGAGGTGCAGATCTGGCTCTCGGGCATGGGTCTGGCCATCGGCTGTCTGATGGTCGGGGCGCTGTTGGCGCTGATTCTTTGGCGCGGGCTGCATGTGTTCTGGCCGCAGGAGGTGCTGCATTTCAAGATCGCGGAAGGGGAGCAGACGGTGGAGGTGTTCGGGCAGGTGAAGGATCGCGGGGCAAGCGGCGTGCGCGACGAAAACGACGAATTCATCCCCCAAATCAGCCTGTTCACCGGCCATCGTGAGGTGTTCGGTATTTCCTATCGCACGGTGCGCGAGCCCCTTGTGCTGGAAAGCCGCGTGGCGCAAGGCGTCATGGTCGCCGATCGCGTATCGGGTGGCGCCGGTATGTTCCTTCCTTCCCACCTCGTGCCCGCCGAGGGCGACGAGATTAAAGCGGATGATCCCGCGTTTGTCGATGAACTGCGGAAACTGGTGCGACAGGGCAACCGCTTGCGTCGGCAGATTAGACAAATTGAGCGGATCGAAATCGGGCGGGTGAATGACCGCATCCAGGCAGAGGAGCGACACCTCCGAGCAGCGAGGCGGGCCGGGGCCGAGAATCTAGAGGAAATCCGCGCCGAGGTCGAGCGGAACATCGAAAGCCTCAACGAGGATTTTGCCCGGCTGGCTGCCCAAGCCGGTGAGAAGCGGCAGGAACTCGAGCTGGCCCGCATCCACTTCCGCCTGGGTGATGGCTCGGAGCACGAACATGCGGTCTCCAACATCACGCGCTTCCACTATCCAAACCAGCTTTCTCTGGGCGGAAAGCTGGCTGAGTTCGGGCGCGGACTTTGGGCGTTCCTGTCGCAGGAGCCGCGCGACTCCAACCGCGAGGGCGGAGTGTTCCCCGCGATTTTCGGCACTTTTGTCATGACGATCCTGCTGGCCGTGATGGTCACCCCCTTCGGCGTGATCGCCGCCATCTACCTGCGGGAATATGCCAAACAGGGGCCGCTCGTGCGAACGGTCCGCATCTGTGTAAACAATCTCGCCGGTGTGCCCTCGATTGTGTTCGGCGTGTTCGGCCTGGGATTCTTTGTCTATGGCGTCGGTGGGTTTATCGACGGGGGAGCCCGACATCCGTGGCCGTCGCCGCTTTGGGTGGCGGCGGTGGTCGGCTTTTTCGCCGTGCTCACGGCGGCGGTGCTGATGGGGCTCCGGCTTTCTCCTGCTCCGGGAAAACCTCCGGCGGGAAAGCTTCTGGGGGCGATCGGCGGCGGGCTTTGGGTGCTGGCCGCTGTTCTGCTGCTCGGCGTGGTGGCCAAGAACCCCTATTTCGGCGGATTCTTCGCCGCCGACCTGCCAACTCCAACATTCGGCACAGGCGGCATCCTCTGGGCTTCGCTCACATTGGCCCTGATGACGCTTCCCGTGGTGATCGTCGCCACAGAAGAATCACTCGCCGCCGTGCCGCGCGGCGTGCGGGAGGCGGCGCTCGCCTGCGGGGCTTCGAAATGGCAGACCATCCAGAGGATCGTCCTGCCGGGAGCCGCGCCGGGGATCATGACGGGCGTGATCCTGGCCATGGCCAGGGGAGCCGGGGAGGTGGCCCCGCTGATGATCACCGGCGTCGTCAAGATGGCCCCGTCCCTGCCCATCGACGGAGAATTTCCCTTCATCCATGCGGAGCGCAAGTTCATGCACCTCGGCTTCCATATCTTCGATCTCGGCTTCCAGTCACCCGACGCCGAGGCGGCCAAGCCAATGGTGTTCGCCACCACTCTGCTCTTGATTACCCTCGTCGTGGTAATGAACCTCTCCGCCATCCTCATCCGAAACCATCTCCGGCGCAAATACGCCGCCTCGTCATTCTGACCAAGCCGCCAAACCGTGACCACGAGCCAACCAGAAGCCACGCCCACCCCAAATTCCGCCGTTGGGCATGATCCCGCCTTCATCGAGGTCGAGCGGTTCTCATTCTGGTATGGGGCCGCGCAAGCGCTTTTCGATATCAGCCTGGAATTCCCGGAACGCCGGATCACCGCATTCATCGGCCCCTCGGGTTGCGGCAAGTCTACCCTGCTGCGCAATCTCAACCGTATGAACGACCTGATCGATGGCGTGCGCCACGAAGGGGATATCCGGCTCGACGGCACAAGCCTTTACGATCCGGCGGTTGAAGTGATCTCGCTGCGCAAGAGGGTGGGGATGGTGTTTCAAAAATACAATCCCTTCCCGAAAAGCATCTACGAAAACATCGTTTTCCCGCTTCGGGTCGCCGGTCGTGGTAGCCGTTCCGAGCTGGACGAAACCGTCGAGCGCTCGCTGCGCGGAGCCGCTCTCTGGGACGAAGTGAAGGACAAACTTCACGAGAGCGCCTACAGCCTTTCCGGTGGCCAACAACAGCGGCTCTGCATCGCCCGGGCCATCGCCAACCGGCCGCAAATCCTCCTCATGGATGAACCCTGTGCCGCTCTCGATCCGGTGGCCACCCTCAAAATCGAGGAACTGATGATGGAGCTGCGCAAGGAATACACCATCGTGATTGTCACCCACAACATGCAGCAAGCCGGCCGATGCTCGGATCACACCGCTTTCTTCTATCTCGGGCGTCTCATTGAATACGCGCCCACGCTCCAGCTTTTCGAAAGCCCCGCGAAGGAGCAGACGGAGGCCTACATCAGCGGCCGGTTCAGTTGATCGGGCCACAAAAAAGCCGCACCGGAGGACCGGTGCGGCTTTTTCTGTGGATTGGCTGAAGAAACGGAAGCCCCGGAAAACCAATCCAATGGCGCGATCAGTCGTTGGCCGGAGTGTCGCTGGTGCCAGTGTCGGCAGCCGCGGCATCGGCTTTGGCCGCCTGCTCAGCGTCATACTTCGCCTGAAGCTGCGCCTTCTTCTCCTCGTTGACGTAGCGGAACTTGATGCGCCCGCGCTTGGCAGCCGCACGGGCCTTGCGGCGCGTGCGTTCGGTCGGCGTCTCATAGGAACGCAAACGGCGGATTTCGTCCATGATGCCCTCGCTATCGAGGATGGACTTGAGTCGTTTCAGAGCCTTGTCGACAGGCTCACCTTTTTTGACGTATACTTCTGGCATGGGTGGGATTGGGCTTTCCGCTGGGATTGGTTGGAGGGCGGGCAATATCGCTTTTGCCAATCCTTTTGTCAAGCATGTGATTTTTCAGGGCCCTTCAGGGCGTGGCGGTCTGGGCGGCGGCTTCACGCGCCTCCGCGTCCAGCACCTCCTGGCGCAGCGAGCGGCCGGTGCGGCGACTCCACCACAGCACGAAGTTGGAGGCCACAAAGATCGAGGAGTAGGTGCCGACAATGATGCCGATGATCAGGCAGATCGAGAAGTCCCGCAACGTCGCACCCCCGAACACCGCCATGAATGTCAGCGTGAAGAGTGTGGTCATCGAGGTGAGGATTGTGCGGCTCAAAGTTTCGTTGATCGCCTCGTTGACCAGCTTGCTGACTTCTCCGGCCCTCGTTTTAAGAACCTCACGGATCCGATCAAAGACTACAATGGTGTCGTTCACTGAGTAACCTGCAACGGTAAGGATGGCCCCGACCATCGCCGCATTCAGCTCCCTTCCGAAGAGAACCAGCAGGCCGACGGTGATGATCAGGTCGTGGAAGACCGCGACCACCGCACCGAGGGCGAAGGAAAATTCAAAACGAACTGACAGGTAGAGCAGGATGCCCACCAGACCGCACGCCAGCGCTATGGCCGACCCAACCATCAACTGCGCACCCATCGTAGCACCGATGCTCTGGGTGGAAGCCGCTATGCGGAAACCACTCTCGTCCCGCGCACCAAATTCCTCCTTGGTCTCGCGCAGGTGGTTGATGATCGAGGAGGCTGTCTCTCGCTCAGAACGGACGAGGATTTGTGTGACGCTCGACCCGGGAACCATCAGGCGCTGGACGGTCGGGGAGAGAGCCAACCCAAGATCCTCACGGAGCGAGCGGTCGATCTCCGCAACCGATACCTCCGAATCCTCCGGCATCTGGAAGGTGATCTCGTCCCCGCCTTTGAAATCAATTCCCAGGCGGTCGTCACCCTTCAACACCAGCGAGCCGATCGCCACCACCAAAACGATAATCGAGAGGCGCGCCGCCATCGGTCCTTTCGAGATGATCGAGAACTTCTGCTGAATCAGCTGGCCGCCGATACCAATCCGCTTAAGCACGTTCGTATCCACCAACCAACGGAAGCACACACGTGTCACGATCAAACTCGCGAAAAGTGTGCCCAAAATACCCGCGATCAAGATCACGGCAAATCCACGCACGGCATCGGTGGCAAGCCAGAAAAGGATCGAGGCGGTGATCAATGTGGTGATGTTGGCATCAAAAATGGCCGAGAATGCCTTGTCATACGCATTGTCGATCGCCGTGCCAATGGATTTTCCCTTGGCCAACTCCTCCTTGAGCCGCTCGTAAATCAGCACGTTCGCGTCGACCGCCATGCCAATCGTGAGAATCAGGCCCGCGATGCCGGGCAGGGTGAAGGTGAATTGAAACATCGCCATGATGCCCATCAGCACCACCATGTTCACACCAATCCCCGCAAGCGCGATCGCACCAGCCACCCGGTAATACAGGGCGAGGAAGAGCAATGTCAGCGCAAAGCCCGAAACACCAGCAAGAATGCCCTGGCGCACGGCTTCAGCGCCCAAAATCGCCGAGACAGTCTGTTCCTCGATAATTTCGAGGGAATTTTGCAGCGGGTTGAGGAGCTGGGAGGCCAATTGGTTTGCTTGGCTTACGGTACCCATACCCGAAATTTCAGCGCTGCCGCCGCGTATCGCGTCGCGAATCACGGGAGCAGACACAACCACTTCATCCAACACAATCGCCAGCCGCTCACCCACATTTGCCGCAGTGACCTCGCCGAATTTCACCCGCCCCTCGGTGTTGAAATTGATGATCGTGATGGCACCGCGCATCGGGTCGTTGACGCCGCTGGCACCACTCACCAGCGTGCCAGGTACGTTGGGAACCGAGGTGACAAGCAATTCCTCCGTCGAGACCACATTTCCATCGTCGTCGCGATCCTCAAAGGGAAGGATACGGTAGCCCGGGATGATCTCGCCGTCGCGAACCCGTGGCAGCAGTTCGCGGGATTCGGGATGGACAAGATGGAAATTGAGCTGCGCGGCCCTTTCGAGAAGGGTGCGGATGGCGTCCCGGTCTTCCTCGCTTACCCCAGGCATCTGCAGCGCAATCTGGTCATTGCCCCGAGGTGCGAAGATCGGGTTCAGACCGCCAAACTCGTCAAGACGCGCCCGTAAGACCTCAATCGCCTGTTCCACGGCCTCTGCCGTGACCTCTCGTTCATCCGATGGCTGGATTTCCAGCGTGAATGCACTGCCACCCGCGATGTCGATGCCGGGATTGATCTGATGAACCTCCGCAAAACGCTTTTCACCCTTGATCATCGCCGCCCAACCCTCAAAGGGAACAATCCCAAGCAAACAGAAGGTGGTGGTACCGATGGCCAGGATCGTGCCGACAAGGCGCTTGGTGATGAATTGGTCAGTGGCAAAATACCAAAAGAACAGCAACGCCAGGGCAAGGGCGGCGATGAAAATGGCGATCGGCTCGTTCATGGGAAGTTAAGGCTTCCGCCCGAAGGCGGATGTTGAGTTTCGAAAACAGGGAACGCAACTTTAGCGCGCCGGGGGCGGGGCGCAAGGGCAGAGTGAGGTCTTCCGGCAACCCGCTCCGAGACGCGGGTCGGCGGCACAGGATACTCTCACTACGGCAGTCGCAACCACAATCCAAAATTGGCGGCCAGAAAGAGCCCGTTCATCAGCAAAAGGACCACCGCCGGATGAGCCAGCCGCGGAAGCTCGGAAGACGGGGACGCTGCCCGGGACCGAACCGCCAATGGAAGCGCGAGAACGGCTGACAGCACAAACCAAGTCACATAGTTCGACAACGGTGCCCAGTCGAGAGACTCCCCGGCGGCACCGGCCCAAACCCAGTATTCCCGCACGTGGATTGCGACCGGCTCAAGATTGAAATCAGTCAGCGTGGCCACCGCCGCGATCGCCAGACAGCGCAGCGGTAGTGAGGGGATGCGCTCTATCAACGGGAGCCGGGCCGCGCCCGTCAGCACAATCACCCAAGCCAGCGGAATCGTGAACGGCAGCACACCACCAATGAGCAGACCGAAGCGGGTTGTATACTCATAGTTTCCAAAGAGCAGCCCGGTCGTCGCACCCACCCACTCCGCCAATCCGGAAATCAACGCAATGAGGGCAAAAGCCCCGATCGTGACCCCGGCACCCCGGCGAGCCATCTCGTGACCAGTCACCAGAAGTGCCGCCAAGCAGATCCACAACGCGTCACTCAAGCGAAGAATATGAATCGCCGCCGCCGTCAGCCAATCGGGCAAGGCCGCATTTTCAATCGAAGACTCCTGAACCCCAAATGCCATCACCACCGCTCCGACAATCGTCCAAACCAGAAAAACAAACCCCGGCACCCGCCAAAAGGCGCGCTCCGGAGCAAAATCATATGGACCAACCTTCACCATGCAGCCCAACCCCTACGCCCCCCAACCAACCTCAGACCCCCCAAAAATTTCCTGACCCATATATTTCTGCTTGCGCTGACATTTTTTGGTGCGAGCCTTACGCATGCGACAACCAAGAGCATTGGCAGTGCCGGGGAGGCCCGGCTTGTATCATGTGTGTTCACGCGTGGTAGACCGGCGCGTGGTGTTCTACGAGCGTGAGCGCCGCAAGTTCATGGCGCTGATCAAAGGCGGCGCGGCTTTCGCCGGTGTGGATGTGGTTAGCTGGTGCCTGATGGGCAACCACTTCCACCTACTGGTGCGTGTGCCGCCGGTGGATTCGGATGTTCTGAGTGACCAGGAGGTGTTTTCACGTATGGAGCACATTTACACCGAACCGAGGATGCGGCATTTCCGAGGGGTGTGGGAGCGGATTGGGAGTGAGGAGGCGCGGCGCGACTATTTAGCACCCTTTCGGGCGAGGATGGGTAGCTTGAGCGATTTTGTGAAAACCCTCAAGCAGCGCTTCACGCAGTGGTTCAACCGGCTAAACAACCGGGAGGGAACCCTGTGGGAGGGGCGCTTTTTCAGTGTGATGCTGTCGCATAACGAGAAAGAAAGTGGTGAGGGGCTCGGCCTGCTTGCGCGATTTGTGGCGGGCTACATCGATCTGAATCCGGTGCGCGCGAAACTGGTGAGAGATGCCGGAGAAAGTGATTGGAGCAGCTATGGCGCTGCCATTCGCGGAGACGCCGAGGGTCTCGCCGGGTTGCGGATTCTGTGGGGGAGCCGGGCTACGGACGGACTAGAAGATGAGGGTATCCTGGCGATGCACGGAGGCATGCTGGCGCGAGCGCGCTATCATGATGGGGCGAGTGAAGGGGATGCCACGACTGTCCGGGATGGTGGCAAGTTCATTGGAAAGCAGATGGATAATGAGGGCGAGACACAAGGAGAGAGCCTCTGTGGCGATGAAAGGAGGCGTAGTCTTTCGGCGAAGGATGTGGAGCGGCGGTTGCTTTCGCTCATGGGGCAGCGCTGTGAGCCCTTGACGAAAGGCCGCGCACTGGGCCGAAACTGGGTGCTGGGCCTGAGCGGGTAGAAGACCATGCTTTTTTTGGGGGAGTGGTCGGCTCAGCTCAGTATAAAAGCATCCATCCGTCACCCGGATCGGGCAGTGAGGGGGGGCAGGAGTATTGCTGCTTTCTCCGTGGCACCCGAGGCCGCTTTGGGATCTGCGATTCCGTTTTGACCGCCCTGAGATGGCTCTCTGTGCGGGGCACACAGAGCTTGAGGGGCAATGACGCGGCTTGGAGCAAATCAAGGATAGGTTCCGGGGTTGGAAGGTATGGGAATTCTGGAGAACGTTGGGAATGATCGGTTCGAAGTTTTTCTACAACACGCAAACGAGTTAGGGAGGAGAAGTGCTGAAAACCGAAAGCAGTCATGCAACTTCAAAACTTTAAAAGGGTCAGGAAATTTTACAGTATAGGATTGGAAGTTTTCAGGATTTGTCCGTGTCGGGTGGAGGAAGGGTGGGCGGTCTGGCAACAAAATGGAAACCGGGTCAGGTCATATTAGAAGTTTCGAAATGAGGTTGGAAGAGTTAGGTGGGATGGGTTAGAGTTGTGGGTGTGTGGATATGAAGAGGAGATTGGAGGATTTCGTTGTGCCTTTGTGGCATGGGGAGGGGGTGTGGGGTGAACTTGCGGCGGATTTGGGCGCGGTTTCATCCGTTGTTGAGGAGGCCTGTGCCTTGCGGTAGGATGGAGCGGGATGAACTGGGTCGGTGGGGCGAGGGGGTGGCGGCGATGGCTTTGCAGGCGCGCGGGTATAAAGTGCTTTGTCGGAATTTTCGGGGGAGTCGCGGGGGGGAGGTTGATTTGGTGTGTCGCCATGGACAGGTTCTGGTGTTTGCGGAGGTGAAGACGCGGGCGAGCGGGAAGCATGGCCGCCCGGCCGATGCGGTGACCCGGAGCAAGCAGCATTTGGTGAGACGAGGGGCCAAGGAGTGGCTGTCCCGGCTATCGGTATCCGAGGTGCCCTGCCGTTTTGACGTGGTTGAGGTGGTTGTCGAATCAGGCGTTCGCCCGCGTGTAAATGTGATTGCCGGTGCGTTCGGGGATGCCTGAAGGCACGAATTTTCGGTTGAGGTCAATGGTCGGAAAAAGGAGGAGGTATGGAAGATTTGCCGACAAACGAAAAAAGGCTTTTCCCACCATTCGCCGCGAAACCATTTGCGTCCCCATGCGCGAGACCGCTGAGCTCTTGTTTTGATCCAGCAAGCCATTCAGCTTGCGCAACGAATGGTTGGAATGGCTTCCGAGCTTGGCAATTCGGTGGTCGTCGGTTTTTGGCAGGACTTATTGCAAGCCGCATCATTTTTCACGAGTGACGCAATCACAGCGTCAATCTACGGGGATGGGAGCCACTGGGATCCTGGCCAGCGTGTGTGCTGGAGCAGGTTGGAGAGCTGGTCCGGTTTGCGACCGCCCTCCGGGGTCGGGCATGCGGTTGCAAACCGCAGCCACTTGAGAATGGGGAAAGATTGGGAAACGCTTCACGCGGTTCATTCATGCGGCGACCGATGATCGCTGCCTCGGGCGTCAATGGCTCCAGGTGATGAGGCGCAATTCGTGGGGTTGGAGGAGCAGTGGGTTGGTGGGGACAACGCGCACACAGAGGCCGAATGATCCTGAGTCGGTGGGTAGGATTTCGCCGCGGTAGCGGCATGTTCCATCGGCGTCGGGACCGTCGATGCGTTCGAGAGCCATGGCCCGGGGTTTGATGATCTGGATGTCGTCGGTTTCGCCGAAATAGGCTTCGACCCGGACGTCGCCTGGAGCGAAGGAGCCGAGCCGTATGGTGGCTTGGACGGGCACGTAGGTGCCGACAGGAATATCCTTGGTGTCGGACACATCGAGCCCGGCATTGAGGACGGCGAGTTGGTCCCATTTACTGCGGATGTTCTCCTTCCAGTCGGCGAGAGCGGTGGCGGAGGCGCCGTTTTTGGCGGCGAGTTTGCTGTGTCCGTTTGCTGCGGGCTCGTAGCGTTTTTCCATGTATTCGCGGACCATCCGTTCGGTGTTGAAAGCCGGGGTGACGGTGCGCATGGATTCCTTCATGATCTGGATCCAGGCCAGTGGCAACACGCCATCGGGTTTGGTGTAGTAGAGGGGGACGATTTGGTTTTCGAGGAGGCTGTAGAGGGATCCTGCATCGGTGGCGTCCTGCAGTTCCTGGGGGCCGCCGGTAATTTCCGGGCCGATGGCCCAGCCGTTGTTGCGGTTCCATGCTTCGCACCACCATCCGTCGAGCACGGAGAGGTTGATGCCGCCGTTTGGGGGGAGTTTCATTCCGGAGGTGCCGGAGGCTTCGAGAGGGCGCAGGGGGTTGTTGAGCCAGAGGTCGACGCCTTGGTAGAGGCGGCGGCCGATGTGTGCATCGTAGTCCTCAACGAAGGCGATTCTGTGGGCGAAGCCTTCTTTGCGGGTGAATTCGATCACCTTTTGGATGAAGGCCTTGCCGCCTTCGTCGGCGGGGTGCGCCTTGCCGGCGAAGATGAACTGGACGGGGCGTTCGGGGTGGTTGAGGAGGCGGCGCAGTCGTTCGGGATCGGAAAACAGAAGGGTGGCGCGTTTGTAGGTGGCGAAGCGGCGGGCAAAGCCGATGGTGAGGATATTGCGTTCGAGGATGTGTGCGGCGCGGCGGCGTTCTTCGGGTGGTTCGCCGTTGCGCTGGCGCTGGGCGAGAGCGCTTTCGCGGACGAAATCCACGAGGCGGCCTTTGAGGTCTTGGTGGACGCGCCAGAGGTCGGCATTGGGAATATCCTGGACTCGCCGCCAATATTCGGTGTTGCAGAGGTTGTCCTCCCAGTCGGGGCCGAGGTGTTTGTCGTAAAGAGCGGCGATTTCCGAGGCCAGCCAGGTGCGGGTGTGGATGCCGTTGGTGACGTGTGTGATGGGCACTTCGTGGACGGGGACGCCTTTCCAGACGCCTTTCCACATATTGCGGGAGACTTCGCCGTGGAGTTTTGAGACGCCGTTGGAGTGGCGGCTCATGCGCAGGGCGAGGATGGTCATGGAGAAATCCGGTTCGGGGTCTTCGGTGGCCTGCCCGAAGGTGTAGAGATCCTCGATTGAGACGCCCATGGCATTGGAGAAATCGCCGAAGTAGTGGCGCATCATGTTGAGGGGGAAGCTGTCGTTGCCGGCGGGCACGGGCGTGTGTGTAGTGAACACGTTGGATGCGGCGACGATTTGGAGGGCGGAGCGGAAGCAGATGCCTTCGCCGCCAGCGACGAGCTGGCGGATGCGCTCGAGAGCGAGGAAGGCGCTGTGGCCTTCGTTCATGTGAAAAATGGCGGGTTCGATGCCGAGGGCCTGGAGTGCGCGCACGCCGCCGATACCGAGGATGATTTCCTGTTGGATGCGCAGTTCGTTATCACCACCGTAGAGCTGGGCGGTGACTTGGCGGTCTCCCGGGGCGTTTTCCGGCAGTTCGGTGTCGAGCATGACGAGGTTCACGCGGCCAACACGCATGATCCAGACCTTGACGGCGACGTGGCGGCCTGGCAGATCGACGTGGATGATCACGGGATCGCCGTTGTCGTGGCGGGCTTCACGGATTGGCAGGTGGTGGAAGTTCTGATCGAGTTCGACGGCGTGTTGCCATCCTTTGGCATCAATTTGTTGTTTGAAGTAGCCGTGGCGGTAGAGGAGGGTGACGCCGTAAAAATCGAGGCCGAGGTCGCTGGCGGCTTTGCAATGGTCTCCGGCGAGGATGCCGAGGCCGCCGGAATAGATGGGGATGGACTCGTGGAATCCGAATTCGGCGGAGAAGTAGGCGATGGGTCCCTTGAGTTCGGATTTTCCGGCTCGTTCGGCCGCATAGGTGTCCTTCCGATCCATGTAGGCGCGGAAGCGGTTGCGTATGGTAGAGAGGGCGTGGAGGAAATCCTCGTCGCTGGCGAGGGCTTCGAGGCGGGCCTGTGAGGCCATTTGAAGCATGCGCACAGGCGAGTGGTTGGTTTGATTCCAGAGGTCGATGTCGATGGAGCGGAACAGCCTGCGTGCGGAGGGTTGCCAGGACCACCAGATGTTATAGGCGAGTTCACGGAGCGGCTCGAGTTTTTCCGGCAGGCGGGGAGTGACGTTGAAAGTGAGGTGTGGCTGCATGGTTGTGTGGGGGAATGTCTGCGCGGGCAGTGTGGTTGCCTGTGAAATGCTGATCCCGTAGATCCCGTGGAACCAGGGATGGGGCGCTACTGTGGCGAGGGAGTTTCGCGGGTCAAGAACGAGGGGAGGTTGGCGGGAGCGACGAGTATGACGATTTCGCCTTTTGGGCTGGATTGGGAAAAGTGGTTGAGCAGCTCGGCGGTGGGGGCGCGGTGGAATGTTTCGAAGGTTTTCGAGATTTCGCGGGCGATGCAGCAGAGGCGTGCGGGGTCGAGTGAGGCGAGGATCTCGAGGGTGGAGAGGAGGCGGTGGGGGCTTTCGTAGAAAAGGGTGGTGGCGGTTTGTGAGGCGAGTGCCTCGGCGAGTGCTTTTTCGCGGCGTCCTTTGCGGATGGGCAGGAATCCGCGAAAATTGAACTCGGCGGCTGGCAGGCCTGAGCCGACGAGTGCGGCGGGGATGGCGCATGGGCCTGGCAGTATTTCGAAAGGGAGGTGGTGGAGGTGGCAGGCGGCGGCGAGTCGGTTTCCGGGATCGGAGATGCCGGGGGTGCCGGCGTCGGAGACCACGGCGATTCGGGCTCCCTGGCGGACTCTGGCGATGATTTCCGGGATGCGCGCGGCCTCGTTGTGGCCGTGCAGGCTCAGGGTGGGGCGCGAGATGGAATGGTGTTGGAGGAGGCGGCGGGTGTGGCGCGTGTCCTCGCAGGCGATGAGGTCGGCGGCGCGGAGGGTATCGAGGGCGCGGAGGGTGATGTCGGCTAGGTTGCCGATGGGCGTCGGCACGAAGGAGACCCGTCCGGATTCCGCGCGGGCGTGTGGGCCGGCGGGTGGGGTGTCCGGTTTCACCATCCTTCGCTGATGTTGGTGACGATGCGCGAGGCGACGCGGTTGGCGGCCTCCGGGATGGCCTGGCGTTCAGCGTTCTGGTAGTTGGCGTCGATGAAAACGCTGGTTTCTCCGCGTTCGCTTCCGGCGCGGAGGATGCGACCTGTGTCGAGGTCGACGAGCCTGTATTCGACGATTACCCGCAGCCCGAGTTCGCGTGAGCGGAGCTGGTTGAAGCGGGCGGAGCGCAGTTGTCTTCTTTCGATGCGAACGATCTTGGCCTCGAGGACGGCGTCGGCATCGCCTTCGAGGGCGACGCGGTATGTGCCGTCTTCGGAGAGGCGGCTGATGATGGCGTTGGTGACGAGGGTGTCGATCCTGGGTTGCAGCGTTTCGTTCTTCACGTTCGGCACGGCGATGACGTTGACGTGGGCGAGGGCTGCGGGTTTGGCCGGGCCGAGGCGGTAGCCAGCGCAGGAGGTGGTGAGCAGTGCGGCGGCGAGCAGTGCGCCGAGGCGGAGGATGGCGGAGGGATGACTCATGGCGGCGGAGGCTGTGGGGTGGCGGGAGGTGCCCCCCGATCTTCGATAGTTAAGGCGCGGGACAGGCGCGGGTCAAGCACAGGAAGCGGACAGAGGCGGGAAATAATCCGGTGGGGGACGGGGTCATGACGGGTCGTCATCCAGTCGCATTTCGGGAGCCTGGCGGCGTGGGGTGGCCGACGGGCGGGGGCCGACGAAGTCGTCGCGCTCGGCGACTGGGGTGTCGGTCTGCGGAGAGAAGTCGTCGCGCTCGGGGCGCGGTCCTGCAACGGCCTCCGCTCCGAGGGCGGCGAGGCGAGCGTTGGCTTTGTTCTGGAGTTCACCCGATGCGCTGCGCGCGACTTCGCGGTAGTAGAGAGCTGCGGCGCGGGGGCGGTTGGTGCGTTCGTAGAATTGAGCGACCTCGAAAGTTTCCCTGAGCTGCTGTTCGCCGATTCGGTTGATGCTGGTAAGCACTTCCTGTTCGCGTCCGCTGGCGGGGTTGTCGAGGAGGTAGTCTTCGAAGGCCTCGCGTGCGGCGGCGGCGGTGCTGCGATCGCGGTTGCGGCCTTCGGCCTGCTCGAGGAAGACGCGGGCGATGCGGAATTGGGCCTCCGCAGCTTCCGGGGTATCCGGGTTGGCATCGACGATGGACTGGAGCACGCTCACGGCCTGCCGCGGGCGGTTGTTTTCGAGATGGATTTCGGCGATGGCGAGGCGGGACCTTGCGGCGAGTGGGCTTCTCGGCTTGTTTGCGATGACGTTCTCGTAGATGGCGATGTTTTCGCTGGCGGAAATGCCGGTGGAAAGTCCGAGGAAGCGGCGGCTGTGTTTGCCGGCGCGGCTTTGTTCGGCGATCTCGAACTGAGCGTTGACTGCGGCACCGAAGCGCGGATCGGCCTTGTAGCGCTCGGCGAAAAGCTGGTAGGCTTCGGCGGCGCGTTTGGGGCGGCCGCCGGTGTGGTAGAGTTCGCCGGCGCGGAAGGCGGCGTCGGCTGCTCCCGTGGCCACGGGATTGCGTCGTGCGGTTCTGAAGAGGCGTCGTGCTGCGGCGTTGTGGCGTCCGGCGGCGGCCATGGTTTCGGCCCGCTCGCGGGTGGCTGCCATTTCGGCATCGATTTCGGCCCGTTCTTCGGAGCCGGGCATCTCGACATTGGAACCGGAGCCCGTCGGAAACTGGTCGCGGACGGAAGCGCACGCGGGAAGGAGGAGGGCCGCTGCGGCGAAAGCGACGGCATGGCGCGGAAATCTCATGGCACAAGCATACGGCAGCGTGGAGATGCGGTCAAGACGGCAGCGGGCGATTGGTTTTCCGGCAGTGGGGCGTTGCGGGACGAAGCGGGTGGTTGTTCGGGCGCGGATGAAAGGCGGAAAAAGCGTTGACGGAGGCATTGCACGGGGTATATTTGCGGCCCATTTCGTATTTTACCAACTCCGCAATTTCATGGCCAACACCAAATCAGCCGCCAAACGCGCCCGCCAGACCGAGCGCCGCACCATTCGCAACAAGTCCGCGAAAACCCGCCTGCGCGGGTTGCGCAAGAAAGTCGCTACGGCGGTGGAGTCGGGTGACGAGGCGGCGGTGGCCGGTGCTCTGAATGCTTTTGTCTCGGCGGCCGATAGGGCGGGGAAAACGGGCTTGCTTCACCGCAAAACGGTGGACCGCATCAAGAGTCGTGCGGCTCAGGCTTGCGCGAAGGCGAAAGCTTCCTAAGCCATTTCGGCACTCGTAAGGCGAGAGGGTGCCCTTTTCCCGGGACCGCGAACCGGATCCGTAGGCACATGTCGGTTTCCTGCTTTGGGGGCCGAAGGCGGAGGTTGGTTTGAAGAAATCCTCTGATTTTCCGCGTGCCATCTGGTGCAAAAGGGGTTACATCCTCCGCCATGGGAATTCGGGAACAGCGGCGAAAGCGCCGGAGTTCGATCTCAATCGGGCGATGGCTTGGCTGGGCGAGCCTTTGCCTCGTCGTGCTGGCGTTGGCCGGTGTGGGATTTTTTTTCGTTTGGCTGCGCGGCTACCTGCACAGTGATGAATTCCGCTTGTTGTTGGAAGATCGGGCGGCGTCGCGAATGGGTGGGGAGTTGCGGGTAGATCCCTTGCGCTGGGAGCGTCTTGGGGTTTCAAGCGGTGGTGTGGAGGGGCGTGGCCGTGCGTTTTCGAGGCTGGAGGCGCGCGATGTGCGCGGCCGGGTTTCGTTGGAGGGGTGGCGCCGGGGCGCGTGGGTGCTGGAAGGAGTGCGTGCCGAATCGCTTGTGCTGGATTTCCGGGACGGTGGTGACAGCGTGCCGGATCAACTGGAGACCGGAGCCGAAGCTCAGTCGCCGGGGCGTCCTGGATTCTGGATGGCATTGCTGCCGGCGCGTGTGGAGGTGCCCGAGGTGGACGTGAGGCAGGCCAATCTGCGATTCGGCGGCGGCACCGATTTCCGGATTCTGGAAACCCACGCGCGAGCGCGCGTGCGCTCGGACGGCAGTCATGATTTGGATTTACGCGGGGGGTTTTTCCGTGTTGATCCCTTTCCCGGGGGACGCGGCGGCGAACGAATGTTCCGGCTTCGCGACGCGCGGGCGACGATTTCGCCGCAGGGGTTGTTTCTCTCCGAGGCGGTGGCGACGGATGAGAGCGGGGCCCGGCTTGCGGTTTCCGGCACCCACCCGGCCGGGGCAGGCACGACCGACTTGAGGCTCGAGACCCGGCTCGAGGATCTGCCGGTGGGCGAAGTGCTCGGGGGCGATTGGGCGTCGCGGGTTTTCGGGCGGCTCACAGTGGAGGCGCTGACCACGGAGTCCCGTTCTGCCGGAGGCGGGTTGCGGCACGAGGGCACGGCGACACTGGCCGACGCGCGGTTTGTTTCCCCCCCGGCTCCGCGTCCTGCCGAGGGGGCCTGGATGGAGCAATTGGAGCAGGGGTGGCAGCGGTTCGCGGGGGTGGTGGTGCCGGTGCTTGGTGCCTATACCGACCGCACCCATCAGTTTCGGAATCTGGTGTTCGATCGCGCCTCGTGCCGATTTGTGATTGACGGGGAGCTTTGGAAAATCTCTGACATCCAGCTCCAAAGCAGTGGCTTTCTCGCGGTGGAAGGCGGGCTCGTGGTCGAAGGGCGGAATTTGGACGGGACCTTGCAGGTGGGCGTGTCACGTTCCGCCTTGCTCGGGATTCCGGGAGCGGAGACGGCGGTATTCACCACCCGGAGGGACGGCCTGGTGTGGGCACCGGTTCGCGTGAGCGGCACTTTGGACAATCCGCAGGAGGATTTGACGGAGCGCCTGGTGGCTGCGGCTTCGGCGCGGATTTTCGAAGCGCTGCCTGGGCTGGATGTGTTGGCGGCAGCTTGGGAAGGCGGGCTGGTACCTGCGGCTGGCGCTGCTCTGGATACAGCCGGAGGGTTGCTGGAACAGGGAGAGCGTGCCGTGCGCGATCTTGTCCCTCTGCCTGTCGATCCAGGGGCCCTGTTACCGCCAAACCCCTTGTTTCCCCCCGCTCCGCCACCAACGGGGAACGGGCGTGGCGGCCGACCCGCGCCCCCCCGCGAACAATCCGGCAACGACAACAGGGATGACGGTGTCGATGAGGAAGCGGATCCTGCCGACCTGGAAGACCCGGGTGCGGACGGGTGATTCCGGGCAACGCAGCGGTGCACCGCCGTCCCCGGCGACTCAATACAGGAGGGAAACGAACAATTCGTCAGGGATACGGGTGGGGTCGTCCCTTTCGATGAGAAGCAGCACCCCTGGCGACAACAAGCTGCCGTGGTTCTCGAACTCGTCCAGCGCACCGAGCGCGGCGTCGAGACGGGCCAGCTCGTTTAGGCCGGCCGCCGAGTCCGGCGCATGGGGGATGGCGACCGATAGGATAAGGGCTGCTGCCGCAGCAAGCGCCGGGGCGCTGGCCCACAGACGCCTGACCGACGCGCCCTGATCGGGATTGGTGGCGCGGGCTACGGTGGCATCGGCGAAGCCATCGGAGGCGCGGGGCATTTGGAGATGGCTGGGAAGGAGATCCCAAGAGGCGTTGCCGACACCGCCGAGCCCGGTTGCGCCTACGGCCGATGCCGTGGAGGAGGCCTGATGTTGTGCAATCATCTCAGGATGGAACCCTGGGTGCCCGATTCGGTTCCGACAAAATCGACTTCGGAATTGGGCGGGGGGTGGTTGGGGGATCTTAGGCGTAAGCGTCGCGGCGGGCCCGGCTTGGGGTTTTTCCGGTGTAGCGGCGGAAAGCGGTGGCGAAATACTGGCTGGACGAGTAGCCGAGGCTGTGGGCGATTTGGGTGATTGGCATGCCCGTGGTCTGCAGCATTTCCATGGCCTTCGCCACTTTTTGGCGGGCCACGTAGTCGGCGGGCGGCACGCCCACTTCGTCTTTGAACCGGGCCTTGAAGCGCGACACGGAGAGGTTGACGCGGTCGGCGAGGTCTTCAAGCATGTAATTCTCGTTCAGGTTCTCCTTAATGAATTCCATGACATCGTGGATTTCAGGGCTGATCTGGCTCTGGTCTTCGAACTCGGCGGAGTGGGCGACATCGAGGAAGTAGCGGATAAGCAGGTTCCGGATGTTCAGCACTTTCAGGCTGCCGGCGCTGCGGCCGTGGGCCTCGAAGATGCGGTAGAGGGTTTCGCGGAGGCTGCGGTGGGCCCGGAAATGGGGGGGCAGGCTCCTGAGCTTGGCGACCAAGGCGGCACCTTCGACTTCGGGCAGGTCGAGAATGGTGCGGGCCTCGGGCAGGAGGCGCACGAGCATCCAGAACATCACCCCCTTGCCTTCGGGGTAGGATCCTGTACCATGGCTCTGGTATGGCTGGGTGACAAACACATCGCCGCCGCGCATGTGGTATTCCTCGCCGTCGATCACGTAGGTTTGTTCGCCGCGTTCGAGGAAGGAAATTTCGAGCAGGGGACCGTGGTTGTGGGTTTCGAGGGGCGGGTGGGCGCGGCTGTATTCATAACGCCCGACCACAATCACCTCCTTGAACCCGGATTTGCGCAGGTCGAGAATTTTACGTTCCGGGGAGGCGTCGATTAATACAAATTCGCTGTGTTTTGGGTCTGGCATAACGAGCTTGTTGTTTTATTTGGCAACTTTGTTTCCTTAAAGCGCTTTAATCCACATACAATATCGCAAATTTGAGATAATGTCAAACAGCGATGTAAAAAAAAGCCCATTTCGGAGAGGTGTGGCCCGCGGTGTGGCCCGCCGAAGCTGTGGACGACCCCATGAGGCTGTCGGCGATGCGGGGGGGACGACGCGTCGCGCCCACGACCGAGAAGCCGCCAGGCGTAGGGCGCTGTGGCGGTGCTGCCGATCATGTCGGCCTGGTGGAAAGCCTCCGCGCGGGACTGTTTCATACCAATTCCCAGCAGCTTTTTCTGATGAGACGGTATCAGGTGCGGGGGATTGGGGTAGGCAGAGGATTTCCTCCCATGGGTAGGAGTGAGGGAATAGGGACCGTTTGCGGTGGATTCAGGCCAGAGTAAAAGGCTCGCGGTATGTATCGGAGAGGAGATAATTGGCCATCACCCCTTCCGGCGAGGACTCGTCGAAGCGCTCAGAAGCTGGATCGAAAACGAGAGTGGAGCCGAGGGAAAGAGGCGTTTTTGCGTAGTCGATGGGGTGGACGCGGCAGTGTTCAAGGAAGCTTTCCCAAGCCTCGGTCTGGTCGGCAATTCCCGCAGGGGCCTCCGCCTCAAGGGAATCCGCATCGAAGGCGCGAATGCCGCTCCGCAGGCTGATGTTCGCCATGTGGCAGGCGGCACTGGAGTAGTGTCCCTGATCGACGTCGCAGCGCAGGGACGAGGTGTCGCGGGAGCGGATTGCCTCGATCCAGTTGGCGACATGGGTGCCGCCGCCGTCGCCACGGAAACGTTCGATTACATTTCCCTCGCTGTCCTCCGCATGGCCGCCGCCGCGATTGAAGAACAGGGCGCCGTTCTCGCAGATCAGGAAGGTGCCGGCGGTGCGGTTGCGGAAGCGCGACTGGACATCGTCGCGCTCGGGAGACATGGGCAGATCACGCACCTCGCAGGTCAGTGGGACGTCGAGCCCGGGGAAGCGGAAGCTCGCAAGCTGGGTGTTGGGTGTTTCCCCATCATCGTCCCAGAGCAGACGCCCGCCGACACAGCGCACAGCCGTGGCGTGGTCGCGAATGCCGAGGATGTGCAGGGTGTGGTCGAGATTGTGCACGCCCACATTGCCGAATTCCCCGCTGCCGGTGGCCCAGAACCAGTGCCAGTCATAGTGGAACTGTTCGCGCATCACAGGCACTAGGGGACGCGGCCCTTGGAAAAGGTCGTAGTTGATTTCCGGGTCGACGGGAGTGGGGCGGTCCACTTTGCCGATCGGGGCGCGCCGGTTGAACCAAAAGCAATGGGCGGCGAGCAGTTTGCCCAGCGCGCCGCTCTGGAAATAATCGCGCGCGGCGTCGATCCCGGCGTCGGAGCGGTTCTGCAGGCCGGCCTGGACGATGCGATTGTGGCGCTTCGCGGCCTCGACGAGCGCCCGCCCCTCGTGGATGTTATTGGAGACCGGCTTTTCCACATACACGTCCTTGCCGGCGGCGCAGGCGGCGGTGCCAATCGTTGCATGGGTGTGGTTCGGCGTGGCGATGATCACGGCATCGATATCATCGCGCTCGAGCATGCGGCGGTAGTCGTCAATCATGGCCACCCCTTCGTGGTTGGAAGCAAACCCTGCGGACAGCCGCTCATCCGCATCACAAGCGGCCACCACCCGGGCTCCCTCCGCATGGCGGTTCAGGTCGCTCACCAACTGCGGACCCCGCACCCGGCAACCAATGAGCCCGATGCGGACCTGGTCGTTCGCGCCTGCATTCTGACTGCGGGCTTTGGTTCGGGGAAGGCTCAGAGCGGCGAGGCCGCCAGCCAGCGTGGCTTTTCCAAGAAAGATTCGTCTGCGCATGGTTTTGGATGGGGTGTGTGGGTGGAGCGCCGATCACAACGCTGCGATTGTGTTTGTGTGCGAAATTACACTTGAGACTATCACAATCTTTCAGTCATGCACCGAAAAA
>SLCJ01000085.1 GCA_007125835.1 Verrucomicrobiales bacterium
CCGGTATAGCCGGCCTGGGCGGCGGTGCCGGCCTGACCCGGGCCGCAGCCGGCGAGTCGGCGAATGGCGAGGCCCATTCGTTGGTGCGCACACCGCCCGTATACATGGGGCCCAAACCCGATGGCTTCGATCTGGTGTGGGGCGTCACACGCCACGCACGCGGCTGGGCGGAAGTCCGGCTGCCCAACAGCGGCGAGCCTGTCCGCTTCGATCACGATGGCGACGGCTATGTGCCCCAAAGCCGCCGTTATCTTCACGTCCCGGTACATCACCTCCCCGCACGCGCACGCGGCGAATTCCGGGTAATTACCGAGAGCATGGAAGGCGAATCCGAGCGAATCGAAAGCGACTGGCGCCCGTTCCGCCTTCCCGATGCCAGCGCCACCTCAGCTCGATTCGCGGTATGGAACGACACCCACGAGCGAGACGCCACGCTGGCCAAGCTGGATGAAATCACGCCGCGCGATATCGACGGCCTGATCTGGAATGGCGACATCACCAACGACTGGCACCAGGACGACTGGTTTGCTTCGATCCTGCTCAACCCGGGAAACACCGACTTCACCAACCAACGCCCGCTGTGCTTCATCCACGGCAACCACGATGTGCGCGGAAAATACGCATTCCTGCTCCCCCGCCACACGCCAATGCCCGGGGGGCGGACCTTCTTTGCCGCGCGCTTCGGACCGGTGGCCTGCCTGTTTCTGAATACGGGCGAGGACAAAGACGACGATCACCCCAGTTTCCGCGGCCGCGTCGCCTTCGACAAATTGCGCCGTGAGCAGGCCGAATGGATGGCCGACATCACCCGCAGCGACCTGTATCGGGACGCCCCTTACCGTGTGATGTTCTGCCACCTGCCCATGCGCTGGACCGACGAGCGCACCGACCGCGACTTCGACCGCTTCAGCTGGCGCAGCCGCCAGTATTGGCACGATCACTTGGTGTCCTGGCGCACTCAGGTGGTGATTTCCGGTCACACCCACCAGCCCAGCTGGCTGCCCGCCGCCGACGATTTCCCCTATGCTCAATTGATTGGCGGCGGCCCGCAAATGGAGCGCGCGACCCTGATCACCGGCGATGCCGATGGCGAGGCCCTGCGCCTCAAGATGGTGAATATGGAGGGCGAAACACTCCGCGAAGTCGAATTCCCGCCACTCGCCTGAGCCGCCCGCACAGGCTCAGACATTCTGATCTGGCTGGAAGTTGGCTGATCCCAAGGGATGGCAAGACGGGATGGGATCGCTTGCGAAGCAGGGCCGATCGGCGTGAACATCGTGTGGCTGCAAAGGTATTCAAAGCGCGAGGGTGCTACCAAGGAGCGGCGAACCTCCTTCGCCGATGTGGATGTGGGGGTAAATGAGGAAAGAGCTTCGCACCTGGCCATTTGCTATCGCATCCTCGGGCGATGGTGTATCGCCCCTCCTTGGTCGAAATGTCTGGCCGCTTGAGGGGGCTGGCTCCCAAGGAGAACCTCCTTCGCCCGAGGGATTTCCACACCTTCCGATCGGGCCGGCTTTCCGAACAGCCCTCGCGCAATTTGGCATTGTCAGGCGGCCCGCCCCCCGCGATGTTTGGGACGACATCCGCCCGGCCCCGGCCCCTTTCGGCCCGCCGCCGGATGGATCACCACGAACCATGGCCGCCGACTCAAGACTCTTTCTCGAATGCCAGCGCGTTTTCGACGCCAACCAATGGAAGTGCCAGCGCGTGCCCGAGCGCGAGGTGCTCGAAGCCGCATTTGAAGCACATCACGGACGCATCGGGCTGATCCTCCAGTGCCACTCCGAACTGTCCGCCGTGACGGTGGTATCCGAAGGGTTGATCACGCTGCCCGGAGCCGCCTGGCGGGCCGGACTCTGCGAACTGGTGGCGCGCGCCAACCTTCAACTCACTTTGGGAAATTTCGAGTTCGAGTGGGAGACGATGCGCCCATTCTTCCGCATCAGCAACGTCTTCGAAAACGGGCGCCCCCAGGCTGCGGTCGTCAGCGGAATGACCCACACCGCCATCACCGAAATGGACCGCTTCATCGCCATGGTCGGCGAGCTGGCGAAATGCCCCGAGGAAAAACTGGGCACATTCGATGCCGGGCGGCTTCTGCGGCGCGAGGACCTTCTGCCCCCGGTGGATGGAAATCCCCGGGCTCCCCGCCCGCTCTACGAATAGGCGGCACAGATCGCTAGCTCCCTGCCAGGCTACACTCCCCAGGCGGGCATTCACACCAGCTTTCTCACCACAGACCGGACCCATGGCCCGCATCCACCTCATTTTCGACGATGGCGGCGAAGAGGGACCTTACACCATCGAAGACCTTCGCGATCAGCTCGATCTGCGCATGATCCGCATCGACCAGCCCTGCCGCATCGCCGGCGAACCCGGCACCTATGTCGCGGGCGAATTGGTCTCCGGTTCACTCTTCCACGACATCGTCGGCGACGACGATGAGGGCGAGACACCTGACGACAACGAATCCCCAGGCTGGCACGAGGAGACCGAAGCCTGGCAACCCGGAGTCCCTCAGCCGCAGACGCATCCCGCGCCACCTCCCCAAAATCGGCCAAGCGAGGGTCCATCGGCTCCGGTCTGGCAGGCAGGCGAGGCCGACCACCATCACTCCCCTGAGTTATTTGATGTGGCCACCGACGCCCCACTCTGGCAGGCGAGACCGGCCTGGTCCCGGCGCATGCGTCCGCTGAAACTCGGAGTCCTTCTCCTCGCCCTCGCCCTCGCCGCCGCTCCGCTCTCCTGGTCCGGTTGGGTCGCCGCGTCCCTGGCGTCACTCTCCTGTTTTTTTCTCGCCTGTTCGATACTGCGCCGCGGCCGGTTCCTCTACCGAATCCACTCCAACCGCCTGAGCATCACCCGCCGAACCTGGAGAACCAAACACCTCGAAATCCCCCTGCGCAGGATTGACGCGGTGAACCACAAGCGCAGCGGACCCGGAGCCCTCTTCGGACGCGGCACCCTCATCATCGAATATCACGACACCGACGGCACACCCCGCCTCATCCGCTGGCGCGAAATCAAACACCCGCGGAAAGTGCGCGACCTCATCCGCAGCCTCGGATATTCTGATGTGGATGAAAGTTGACTAAGCTCATCGGAGGGGCAAAAGGACCGTGGCATGCGCGGCCTTGCCCAACGCTGGAATTGCGGCGGCACGTCGCCGCTTTGGGAGTGGCTCGCAGGGAAGCTCTGCCCGATCCATCGCTCTACGGCCGCGCCACCTCACCCAAAAAGCGCGAGAAGACTTGCGCACTCCAAGACGCTGGCGCGACCGGAAAGTGTGCGAGCATGGCAACGTGGAGGCGATCATTGGTCGCCTTCCCATCCTCGGGCGATCATTGGTCGCCTTCCCATCCTCGGGCGATGATGGATCGCCCCTCCTTGGTCGAGCTTTCTCCCTGATCAAGCTTGCGCCCGCAGGTCCTGCGGCTACAGTCCCGCCGATGAGTGAAAGTGTGCCAGGCCCGTTGCTGCTGGTGGTCGACGAGCCGGCCGGATCGGTGGTTTCGGAGACCACCTCCGCCCACCTGCGTCACTTTCCGCGCCGCCTGCTCGGCGGACGGTTCGCGCGGTGGCGCGATCATCTCGCCGGGCACATGCTGCCGCTTCCCGCCTCCGGCGGCTACCGCTGCGACACATGGGATCAGCTCATCTCCCTCCACAGGCCGCCCGAGGTCTTGCTGTTTCTGGCCACGCCGACCCAGGGCTTGATCCCCGCCGACGCACCACTCGCGGCCGCCACAGCCTCCTTCGCGCCCAACCACCGCGACACCATCGGAGCATCGGAAGCCGAGGCTCAGGAATGGTGGCAGGCGCTCCACGAATCGGATGCCCTCGGGGCCGTGCGCGGGGGGCTTTCCGGTTTGGTCGGGAGCTTCCCCCACGCCACAGTTCTCGCCGCCCTACGCACGGAGACGCTGCGCGCGGTGCATGCCGACGTTTGGGAAGCGCGGAAGCATTCGCAAGATCCCGAGCGGTTTGTGTTGCTCGCTCCCCAGTCACACGGCCCGATTGGCATCGGCCCGTCCCAGATCGGGGTCAGCGCCGCCTTCCACGCGCTGCTCGGCGGTGCGCTTCACGACCAGCCCGCCCGCCTGCTTCACCACTTTGCCCACCGCCTCGGCAGCGACCACCTCCGCGCCTCCGTCCTCCAGCGCAAAACGAAGGAAATGGCCTGCGACCTTCCGCCAACCCGAAACACACCAAAAAAGCGCCCCGCCACGCGGCGCAAGCTCGGCGGCAAAACGCTCGAAAAATTTGTCGTCGGCGAGCTTTCCCGCGATCCGCTTCTGTCGCTGAGCGGCCTGCGCCGCAGCCTCAACGACTCGGGAGCCACGGCCGCCGATGCGGAATTGCGCACCTTGCACGACCGCCATTCCCTGCCTCTTTTCGCCGGCTGAGGGTGGCTGAGATTACGGGCTCACTTCCTCAATCGTGACGAGCCAGTTCATGAGGCTGACCGGAGGCAGCTGCGCCGGCGAGGTGATTCCCCGCAATTGCGCATCGATGTTCGCGGGAACCAACTGGTCACCACCACTGCGCAGGTCCAGCGGGCGGGCTGCTCCCCCCCCGGCATCCACCGAACCCAACACGCCGCTGAACTCGATTTGCCGCGGCTGGGCCGTCACCCCCCAACGCTGCTCGGGAGCAAGCACCGCCACAGGCGGCGACATCATTCCCGAGAGCCCGGAGCCCGCCGGAGCGGGAATCTGAACCGTGTTCAAGTCGTCGGCGAAAAACACCCTCAAATTGGTCACCAACGCAAACCCGCGGATGTAGGCACTCATGTCGCCACCTCCCCGCAAGACCACGGCGGTATCCTGGGAGTTGCTTGGAAACGACGGAGCCACCACATGGGTGCCATTGGGGTCGGGGTTGATGGCCAGGGAATGGTTCACCAGCGGCACACCCCCGTTGTTGGCGGCCAGCCAATCGCGCATCCGGTCAAGGTGCACGGTCAGGGCGACTCGTCCGGTTTCCGTGGTCTCAGTCTGGAAAGGCATTGTTTCGGCGCCCACTTGCCCGGGCCGGGGCCAGGTCAGGTCGCGATCGAATACCACCTGCTCGGGAGTGCCGTCGCCGCGCAGGTAATTGAATTGCACCTTCACCGGCTCCTGGTTGTTCAAGGTGGCCACTTCCGTGATCACGGCGCTCATCGCGCATTGGGCGGCTCCGCGGCTGTATTCGTTCCATCCAGTGGGCGAAAGCGCGTTCACATCTGCGCCGGCGTCGGGCAGGGTGTAAAAATCGATGCCACGATTGATCGGGATGAAGGCAACGCGCCCCGACCCCGCAGCCACCGACACCGGAAAATGCGTGCTGTGCTGGATCTCGTGGCTCAGCGCCGCATCCGTGCTCTGAAAACCGTGGCTGATCGCCGTGCCTCCCACCATCGCACCCCCGTCGATATCAGTGGCACGCCGACTCGCCATCCGCTCGACGCCAAAGGAAGCCTCGGATAAAATGTGCTCGCCAAAAACGCCACCATCTATGGTGACTCCCGACCATTGAGTGCCGTCGGCATGGCGGCCGACGGCCAGCGCCGAAGAAGCCGAGAGCGGGAGCTGGCTGGGCACCTCGTAGATCGAAAGCACATACCTTCTGACCACGTCGCCAAGCCCCGGCACGTCGCTCGGGTAGCGGATCGAGAACGCCCACCAATTGCGCTTGGCGACGAAGGGATCGCCCGGGTTGGCATACCCAAATCGAATGTTCGGATAGGGAATGCGATTGAAGAGCGGGTAGGTGGTGGTGGACAGTTCGGCCGTTCCGGCGGCATGGGCACCGTATACCTTTTCGAATGTGATAATGGGGTAAACGGCATCGGCGGCGGCCCCGCTTCCCGCCCACAGGAGATGTGGGGGGAAACCACTGCCAAGCGATCGGTTGACGCCGGGCGAGACGACGCCGCTCTCGTTGTTCAAAGCACTGAAAATCGACGCCACATCGGAGCTGTCGAAGGCCATGGGGTTGGCTGCCACTGTGGCTCCCAAAGCTGCGGCGATCCCGTCCGCATCGGCGTCCTCGGCATTGGCGGCAATAAGCGCGTCGCGAAAAATCGTCTCCCACTCGGCCGGGTCCGGGGCCAGGGCGGAGCCGGAGCGCATGGCATAGATGGCACGGTTCGGAACGATGTTGACCAACGCCCGAAGCACCGCCGCCTCACGCTGCGAGGCATCCACCCGCATCTGCACCACCATCTGGTGCTCCTGCGTGCGCAGCGTCACCCGAAAAGCCGCCAACAACAACAAGAGCACGACCAAGCCAGTGCTGATCACCATCAGCAGCGTCACGTAGCCGCTGCGGGAGCGGGTATGGTTACGGGTGGCCTTCATGATTGGAAATGTCCGGAGTAAATGATTTGCTCGCCGTTCGGGCCTTCCAGGCGGATGCGGAGCACGCTCTGCTCGACAAAAAACGCAACGTCCGCAATGCCGTCGGCAACGATCCAATCGGGCGTCGAGGGCCAGGTGGTGCCGACACGGTTGTAGAAGCCAAGACGATTGGTTCCGGACGCATCCGGCTCGAAGGCCAGCATCGCGAAGCGGAATTCGTTGTTCGGGCTGCGAAAACGCAGAATCAGCGCGCGCCCTTCGTCCCCCACCAGAGTGGGCGAGCCTCCCGACGTCGCCGAGGCGAAGTCGCTGTGGATCTGATAGCCATCGACCTGCCGCAGCATGCGCGACAACAAGTTGTTCACCTGCGGAGCCTGCTCGAGCAAAAACGCCTGGCGACCCATCATCTGGAAAAATCCGGTTTGCTGCGAGAGCATGACCAAAGAGACCCCCGCCACCATGGTCGTCACCAACATCACCAGTGCCAGCTCCACCAGAGTGAAGCCGGAACGGCGGGCGCGCCCAGCACGGCGCTTTGATGTGCGGGTGGAGATCATCTTGATCGGACAACGGTTCTTGACTTGACGTAGGTGCGCGAGCCTACGTTGTAGGTCAGGTGGCTCTGCAGGCGGTAGGCTTCCATGCGCGCCGGATTGGTTTCAGGGGTGCCGGTGCCGCCGGCCTCAGGCAGGTTACCCTCGTCGGGGACACGTGTGCGGGTAACGGTCGCCGTGATCACCACGCCTCCCATCGTGCGCCCAATCTCCACCACCTCGTCATCTGTATCCGGGCTCTGCGGCCACGGCGAATTCTCATCCAGGAAATCCTCAAAAGGCACACGCTCCGCCCGCGCCACCTCAAAAGTCATGTAGGCATCCGAAAGATTTTGCATGATTGTCCACTGCCGCCCGCTGAGGGCATTGAGCGAACCCCGCATCATGATCAGCGACAAAACCAACAGCATGGAAAGAGCCAGCGCCGCCTCGGCAAGCGCGCTGCCACGCCGCCGCCATCCGGCCGATGGTGTTCTGCCTGGGGGGATTTTCATAAGCCTGTCGCAGGAACGGGCAGCCCGCGCCGATCAATCGCTGCACGGGTGCACCAGTTCCGTTTTCATTTTACCCTCCCCCCAGCGGAACGGAAAGCATAAATTCACATTTTTCAAAATTCTCCCTATCTCATGACAATGAGGAAAATTCCCGCCAACACAGCGGAATTCGGGACTCTCGAGCCAGGGGGCACCTCTTTTCGTTCGCCAAAACCCGCGGCTCGGGTAAAATTCGCGAACAGAACCGATTCCGGGCTGTGTTTCTCGCTGCCGGAACCTCCGCACCATGCATCATTACATTCTAGGCACAGCTGGCCACATTGACCACGGAAAGTCGAGCCTCGTCCGGGCGCTCACCGGCACCGACCCCGACCGCCTGCCGGAAGAAAAGAAGCGGGGCATGACCATTACCCTCGGATTCGCCCACCTCAGCCTTTCGTCTCCCCTCGGCGGCCCGCTTGAGATCGGTCTTGTCGATGTGCCAGGCCACAGCGATTTCATCCGCCAAATGGTCGCCGGAGCCGGGGCCATCCATGCCGCCCTGCTGGTTGTCGCCGCCGACGACGGCTGGATGCCGCAGAGCGAGGAACACCTGCAAATCCTCGATTATTTGGGAATCCGCCATGGCGTGGTCGCCCTCACCAAAGCCGACCTGAGCGAAGATCCGGGCTTCGCCGCCGAATGCGTGCGCGAAGACCTTCGGAATAGCCCCTTCGAAAACGCTCCGGTCATTCCGGTCAGCTCCCACACGGGCGCCGGTCTCGACGAATTGCGCGCCGCCCTGTCGTCGCTCTTCGCCTCCCTTCCGCCGCCCGCCGACATTGGCAAGCCAAGACTCTTCATCGACCGCGCCTTCTCCCCAAAGGGCATCGGCACCGTGGTCACAGGCACCCTCACCGGCGGCCCGCTCTCCGTCGGCGACGAGGTGGTGCTTAATCCAGGAGGAATCCGCACGTCGATCCGCTCGTTGCAGAATCATTTCCGCCAAGTTGAAACCGCGCTCCCCGGCATGCGCACCGCCGTACAACTGACGGAAATCGGCCTCGCCACCAAGGGCAAACCGGGAGCCGCGCGGGGGCTCGTGCTCTCCACTCCCCCGCTCGAACACACCACCCGCGTGATCGACATTTCCGTCTCTCGCTCGCCGCGCGCGTCCCCGGCCCCAGCCCATTCCCGCTCGCTGCGCAACCAACAGCGCGTCGCCGTCCTTCATGGAACCCGGGTGGTGCGCGGCCGCATCCGCTTCGCCGGAGGCACCGCCGAACTCGCCGCCGGCGAAACCGCATTCGCCCGCATCCGCCTCGAAGAGGAACTGCCCGCATTCAATGGCGACCGCCTCGTCCTGCGCGACTCCGGCCAGCATCACACGCTTGCTGGCGCGGTGGTCCTCGACTCATCGCCAACGGGCCAGCCACTCGCCCGTCAGTTGGAAACCGGATTTCTTAAAGATCACCTCAAGGCCTTCGCCAACAGCTCCCCCGAACCCGCCATCCAGGCACTGCTCCGCCGCGACCTGATCCTCGACACCCGCCACCTCCTCCTCCACTCCCCTTTCAACCAAACCGCCGTATCTCGGGCCGCCGCCGCGCTTGTCGCCCAAAACCTCGCCACCTCCGGGTCCGACCGCTTGATGGATCGCGCCTGGTGGGAACACGCCCGAAAAACCGCCGCCAACGCCATCGACGAACTCCACCGCAAACGCCCGGAAGAACCCGGCCTGGGTCTGTCCGCGCTGCGCTCCGCCATCGGCCCCGACAAAATCGGCAACCGGCGTCTGTTCGACGAATTGATCGAAGCCCTCGCCGCTGAAGGCTTCGAACGAAGCGGCCCCGTCATCCGCCGTATTGGCCACGAACCCCGCCTGCCCGAAGCCATGCGCGAAACCGCCAACGCCATGCTCACCGCCCTGGTCAAGGGTGGAGTCGATCCACCCCTCAAACGCGACCTGCTCAATGTCCCCCACGGACCGAAAATCCTGCGCTTTCTCGTGCGCCAGGAGCTGGCCGTCGACCTCGACGAACGCTTCGCCGTATCCACCGAAACCTACGGCCAGATCCGCGACCAGGTGCTCGACACCATCCGCACACAGGGCCCCGCCCGCGCCACCGACCTCCGCCAGGCCCTCGGCATCTCACGCAAACTCCTCATGCCCACTCTGGAACGCATGGACGCACTGAAACTCACCCGCCGCGACGGCGACTTCCGCCACCTCGGAACCAACGCCCAACCCACCCAAAATTCCACTACCACCTAACCCATGTTCTGACTGCGCCCGATCACCGATCACCGATCAC
>SLCJ01000313.1 GCA_007125835.1 Verrucomicrobiales bacterium
AGACGCTAAATGTGCTATGAATGAAACGGCCAGGAATGGAATGTCGCCGCCCCTTCATCCCGGAGGGATGTCAGATCGTAGCCGGGGGTTGAGCCCGCCTTGGCGGGCGACACCCCCGGATCGCCAGGTTCAAGCCACCGCATCCTGAAGGGATGCCAGAAGGGCTGCGGTGGCGACGCGCAAACGAAACCTTGCTTGGGCCGAGTACAGCGAAAACATATCCAAACGGAGGAAGATGGGGGTGCGGTGGCTGACCTGGCGGTCAGTCACGAGGTTTGCATACGACATGATGTTTCAGACGAACGCCAAGGCCCGGCCAGCGATTACCGGGGAGGGCTTCCGCGACTGGATTGGGAAATGATGTGAAGAGAGTTATTTTGACGCGGAATGAGTAGCCGGTTCTCTAACACCGCCTTTTTCGCTCCGTGCTGCTTGAAATATCAAACTAGGCACCAACATCGCCAGGGCAAGCAGAGCCCCCGCATAAGTTTCAGAATTTTTATATCCACTATTGTTAGCCATGTCGATCAAAAATGCAGCTGACACAACGACTGTTGGTATTGCCAAAAATATAAGCCATCTTCGCGAGCGCAGCGATCGCCACGCGAAAATCAATAGTATTACGGAAGCGTAAAAGGACAGTGACCACAGAAGAAACACAAATTCGTGGAATGACCCAACACCAAAGGTTATAGCGAAAAGAGGAAACATGAAATTCGGCACCCCATGCGCAATATAAATATCAACTCTTGTGAGCCCGAGGATCATTAAGCCAACCACAATCGAGATCGAATTCAGGTGACGCTTCATGGCTTGAGCGAACAGTCAAAATCAACGCCGTGCCGTATCACACTCCCCAATCCCGGCCGTTCGTTGTTTTGGGGCAAAACCGACCCTGGAGGTGCGGAGTGGTGGGATCCCGGTGATGTAAGGGTCTTACCCCTTTCATGCGGGTTTGGCAGTTCAATTTTGATTTTGGGGAGAGGGTGGTATTGAGTTGGTCGTGAGGATTGCTTTCGAAGCCCAGCTCGTTTCAGAGACAAAGCCTTGCCGCCGTAAAGTTCGCCCTACTGCCCGAGTTGATCCTGGTAGTAGGCGACGAGGGCGGCGCCGATGGATTGGGAAAGTTCGCCTAGGGAGGCGGGGAGGATTTGGATGCGGTCGCGCTGGGTGGGCCAGAAGTATTTGTTTGCGGTTTCGCGGATGATGCCGAGGTAGCGGTCGCGGAAGGTTTCGGTGGTGGATTCGGGGTCGATGAGGCCGCCGCCGATGACGAAGAATTCGGGGTCGAGGGCCATGGCGAGGTTGGCGACGTGGAGGCCCATGGCTTTGGCCTGGAGGTCGAAGAGGGCGCATGCCAGTTCATCGCCCTGTTGGGCGAGGCCGCGCAGTTCGAGGGCTTTTTTCTTGGGTGGCAGGGGGGAGTCGGCGAGTGGGTGGCCGGGGAAGTCGGGCAGTTTTTCTTCGAGCAGGTAGGGCAGGCCTGCGAGGCTGGTGTAGACCTCGAAGCATCCCCAGTCGCGTCCGCAACCGCAGGGGTAGGGTTTGACGCCAAGCAGGTGGAGGGGCGCGGGCATGTGTCCGCCTTCCATGCCGGCGAGGGTGTCGCCATCGAGCGGAAGTCCGCGCGGGTCGATGTAGGCGGCACCGAGGCCGGAGCCTGGTGCGAGCATGACCACACCGGCCTGGCGATCGCCGCGTGCGTGGCGCGCTTCGGCAACGCCGCCCATGTTGCCGTCGTTGCCTATGGCCATGGGGACGGGGTGACCGGCGCGGCGGGCGAGGGCGGCTCCGAAATCCTTTTCGATATCCCAGCCGTCGAAGCTGTCGGGCAGGTTGGGCGAGGCGGCGAGCACACCGTAGCTGCGGCGCGGCCCGGGAACGGCGACGCCGACACCGGCCACGGCTTCCCATTGGAGGCCGTGGTTGTCGAGAAATTCCTCAACGGAATTGATCCAGCATTTGATCACGGCGGGGGGGCCTTGTTCGCCGCTGGTGGGGCGCTGCATCAGCTCGCCGGAAATGGATGTGCCGTCGCCGCGCACGCCGGCGAATTTCGAGGTGGTGGCGCCGCCATCGACGCCGATGAAGATTTTTTCGTTGGGTTGGCTCATGGAAAGAAGGCCCCGGGTGTTGTGCCGGTGGGGCAATCCTGCCATGTTCCCGGCACGGCGGCAAGTGCGGGCTGCCGATTTGTGGCGGATTTACCAGTCGGGCAATCAAGCGATCAGCGGGCCGGGGGCGGCGAGGATGTCTGCCACCGTTTGCGCGAGGGTGTCGGCGGTGGCCGCCACTTCGCGGCGGTGGTGGAGGTCTTTAACGGAAATGGCGGGGAATTCGGAGCCAATGATTACGCCGACGCGCGCGCCGACAGCTTCGGCCGCCTGGAATTGTTTGTTGAACTTGAGCGGCGAGAGAGGCAGGTCCACCCGCAGGCCGGCGCGGCGCAGGTCGGTGGCCACGGCGAGGGCGTGGGGCCGGGAGGCCTCGTCGGCAATCATCACGTAGACTTGTGCGGCGGTGCGCTCGTCGAGCCAGGCGAGGAGGCGGACTTTGGCCTCCGCACATTGGTCGATCAGGTCGCCGAGCACGACATTGCCCATGGCGAAGCCAATGGCGGGCAGGTCCACGGCTCCGTCGGACACGAGGGCGGCGAGATCGTTGTAACGTCCGCCGCCGGCCACCGCACGCAGGGCGCGGGCACGGTCGAATACTTCGAACACGGTGCCGGTGTAGTAGGCCAGGCCGCGGACGATGGAGAGATCCGTTTCCACATAGGTGGCGAGGCCGCGGGCTTCGAGGTCGGCGAGCACGCGCCCGAGCGGCCCCTCGGGATCGGGATCGCGGGCGATGAATTCGCGCACGGCATCGGTGCTTGTGCCGAGGGTGGCGAGCTTGGCGGCGACGCCTTCCGGGTCGCGTTCGAGTTTGTCGAGGATGGTAAGGAATTCGCCCGCGCGATCGAAGGAAATCCCCTGCTCGGCGAGAAAGTCGTTCCACACGTCGCGATTGGAAAGGCGCAGCACCACCTCGTCGGTACCGAAGCCGAATTCGCGCAGGGTTTCAATGGCCAGGGCGGCCAGCTCGGCGTCGGCCCCGGTGCCCGCGTCGCCGAGAATGTCGGCATTGAATTGAATGAACTCGCGACGCCGCCCCTTTTGCGGGCGCTCGGCGCGGAAGCAGGGGCCGATTTGGAACCATTTGAGCGGTTTGCGGTAGTCGCGCAGACGGGCCGAGGCCATGCGGGCGAGCGAGGGCGTCAGTTCCGGGCGCAGCGCCATTTCGCGCCCGCCCTTGTCCTCGAAGTGAAAGAGCTGGGAAAGGATTTCATCGCCTGATTTGCGGCGGTAGAGTTCGGCGGACTCGACGGTCGGCGCCTCGTATTCGACGAAGCCATGGCGATGCGCCACCCGACGCCACACCTCAAAGAGGTAGTTGCGGATCTTGAGGTCTTCGGGGTAGAAATCGTGAAAACCGGGCAGTGTTTGGATCTTGGCCATGGGAGGTGGCAATCAAGCATGCCCCACCACCGCTTCAAGCGCTGAATTGCCATTCCACCCGCCTCTACACGGAAAACGAGCCGTCGGCATAGGTGCCTGGCGGCAGTTCGCGCCAGGTCTCGCTTTCGTTGCGGATCACCACATCGCCGGCGAGGCGCGTGCCTGCGGCGAAGCGCACGGGTCCCTCCACCTTGAGGCTGCGGCACTCCGCCAGCGATGGCACGTCGGCGGCGAAGGCCTTTTCGAAATCGTCGACGAATTTGAACCAACGCCCGTCGAGATCCACATCGGGCGGCACGCCGCCGCGTGCGGAATCGAGGCGGACGTTGCCTTTGTCGTCGGTGATGCAGGCATCGGAGCGAACGACCAGCAGGTCGGCCGTGGTTTTCACTGGCGCAAAACGTTCGCGCCCCACCTCGATGGCTTGCGAGCCGGAAAAGCACTCGATGGCGGAACCCATAGCGGTTTCTAGTTGGAAAACGAGCGGTGACTGAGGGTCGCGGGGGTCGAGGGTTTTGCGGTTACGGATCACGGGCAGTGGCAGCACGCCGCAGTGGCGGCGCAGGGCGTCGCGCAGGCTTTCGAGACGCAGCCACAGGTTGTTCGTGTTGAAAAACCGGTGCCGCGACACATCCTGGAATGCCGCCTCGTCGGCGGCCGGGCACTGGGCCGATTCGCGGAGGATCAGTGCGTCATCGCTGCGACGTCGCGCCAGATGGCCGCCCTTGCGGTCGGCTGCGGTGCGGCGGGTGACTTCCATCAGGAATGTCGCACCTGTTTCTGAAAACCACTGGAGCAGCGCCGGATCGGGAGAGGCACCCAGGTTGTCGCTGTTGGATACGAAGGCGTATTCGATGCCTTCGTCGAGCAGGCGGTCGAGCCACTTCTGCTCATGGAGCACGGTGTAGATGTCGCCGTGGCCGGGCGGGCACCATTCGAGATCAGGTTGGGAGGAGTGGCTCGCCGGCAGGAGGGTGTCGGCCAACACCTTGGGCACCTGATTTTGCATGATTTCCCAGCGGTCTGGCCCGCCGAGCCAATCGCGGTCGGCGAGATGCCGCCGGGTGTCGGCACTGGTGCTGAAACTATTCATCAACAACAGTCGCGGAGGGGCGGGACGGTCGGCCCGGGGTTCCATTTGAGCGGCGATCAGATCGAGGAAGGTTTGGCCATCGCGCACCGGCAGCAACGATTTCGCCCGCTCCAAGCCCATGCCGGTGCCGAGTCCGCCGTTGAGTTTGATCACGACCAGGCGGCTGAGATCGGCGGACCCGGCGGCTTTGAGATCCGCGTGGCGGGGTAGGTCGTCTGCGGGCTCGATGGAGCTTTCCGGAATCCCGCCCGCGCCGCCGCCTTCCAGGAAATCCAACGCCCTCAGGAAGGCGGCCACCGCCACCTCCCCCATACCCGCTTCACGCATCTTCGCCGCAAAGGGAGCGTGTTTTTCATTCAACTTCTTCTCGTGCTCATCCATGCGCCCACCCTAGGGGGAGAATGAGAAATTTCCAGTGCTCATGGGAAAGGGTGTGAGTGCCTAGGGGTGGGATGGGGCTGGCGGCGCAGCGGAGGCGTTTCGTGCTGTTGGTCCGGAGAGGTGTCGGTGGATGCGTCGGGGTGGGGGGCGCAACGACGCCCCTCTGGCACCCCTTCAGGGTGCGGGATCTTTGGGCCATATGACCCGGGGTATCGCTGCGCTCAACCCCGCGCTACAATCTGGCACCCCTTCGGGGTGGCTTGGTGCGCCCGGGGTACCCTGGCCAACGCGGCCCAAAACACTGCATTCCAAATAGCAGACCGTCGGCCTCTCCCCGGAAGCAAGGTGAGCAATCAAGTTTTGGCTGAGCAACCATTTGCGGGAAGGTCTTTTTCGGACCGCGGACTTTAGTCCGCCCGAGTGATGTGCCTCCAAGATCCATCCATCAAGCTTGGGGTTGTAAAGCAATGTCGTGATCGACATTGAAGACACACAGCCGCAAAAGTATTGGGTGACACCAGTTGAATCTGAATTTGACATCGTGATGATTCTGATTGATGTGTTGATGCATGAGAACGACGCTTACGATTGAGGACGGCTTGTTGAAGGAAGCGAAAAGCCGCGCGTTGGCGGAAAAAAAGACGCTTGGTGAAGTGGTGAATGAGGCTTTGCGTCTTGGGCTCTTCCGCACCAACCGTCCGGTTGACCTCCCTTCCGATCCACCTTTGAAAACCTTCCGCGGCGATGGGCTGCACTCCGCCGTCTGTTTGCGTGATTCGGCCTCGCTACTTGAAATCATGGAACAACCATGAAGCTGCTCGACGTCAACATCCTCGTAACCGCTCACCGTGAGGACGCGGATTTTCACCAGGAAATCCGTTCCTGGCTAGAAGCCAGGCTGTCGGAAGCCGCAGGTGTAGCGGTCTCCGACCTGGTGCTTTCCGGTTTCCTCAGGGTGGTGACTCATCCGAAAATTTTCAAGACGCCCACACCTCTTGCTGAGGCCTTGTCGTTCTTGGACGATTTGCGATCCCGTTCCGTGGTCGATATCGTCCGGCCCGGCGGCACACACTGGCGCATCTTCGTGGGTCTTTGCCAATCGGCCGATGCCCGCGGCAATCTCGTTCCCGATGCCTTCCACGCGGCCCTTGCCATCGAGTATGGGCTTGAATGGGTTACGCTGGACCGGGGCTTCGCCCGTTACCCTGGCCTGCACTGGTCTTGCCCAATCTGAACCACGTCCATTCGGCGGCAGGGTTCACGGGTCGGGCAGTGTGCTGAGGCGTTCGAGGATTTCGGAGGCGCCGAAAAGTTCGGGGAAGAATTCGGGGTCCGACGCGCCCGGGCGGTAGAGGATGTTGACGGGCACGGCGCCCCGCTGGTATTCAGCCAGCGCGCGTGCGATGACCTGGTCCTGGTTGGTGAAGTCGGCCTGCAGCGCGACGACGCCCTTGCGGCGCATTTTCTCGATCACCCTGGTGTCGGTATTGTAACGCGCTTTGTTGGCGATGCAGGTGGCACACCAGGCGGCGGTGAAGTCGATGAACACGGGCGTGCCCTCTTCGCGCAGTTCGGCGACGCGCTCCGGCGACCACACCTGCCATTCCACGGTGGGGGTGTTGCGGGGCCATGCCCACATTGTCGACCCGGCGATGAGCAGCACCGCTGCGGCGCGGGCGCTCCATTTGGTGGCCGCAGGTTTCCACGGCAGCCCCCAGTGGCCATAGATGTAAAGGCCGAGGGCGATGAAGACGAGGCCCAGCATGACGGCAAAGAAGCGGTCGGCGGAAACCTGCTGCGACAGCACCCAAAGCAACCAGGCCACGGTGGCATAGAGCGGGAAGGCCATCAGCTTTTTGAAGGTTTCCATCCAGGCGCCGGGGCGTGGCAGCATGTCGATGAGCTTCGGAAAGGCGGACAGCACGAGGTAGGGCAGCGACAGGCCGAGCGCGATGAAGGTAAACAGAACCAAGGAGGAAACCGGCGGCAGGGCGAGGGCAACGCCGAGAGCCGGGGCGAGGAAGGGGGCGGCGCACGGGGTGGCCACCACCGTAGCCAGCACGCCGGAGAAAAACGAGCCGGTGAATCCGGATTTTCGTTGGAGGTTGCCGCCAACGCTTGTCGCCGACACGCCAAATTCGAACAGGCCGGTTAGGCTTAGGGAAAACACGAACAACACCAGCACCATCGCCAGCACAAAGGCCGGCTCCTGAAGCTGGAAGCCCCAGGCGTAGCTGCCGCCTGTGGCCGCCTTGAGCGCAATGATCAGGGTCGCCAGGATCCAGAACGACACCAACACGCCCACGGTGAAAACGAGTCCGTGCAGGACGACCTTGCGGTGGTCCTCACCGGCCTGATTCACAAAGTGCATGACCTTGAGGCCGAGAACAGGGAACACGCAGGGCATAAGGTTGAGGATCAGCCCGCCGAGCAAAGCGAATCCGATCATCCGCCAGTCGAGAACGGCGGTCGAGCCGGCTACACCGGCCGGCGGCGCGCCGATTTCGAGATCCACCTCCCAGGAATGCGAGTCCGCGTCGCCGGCCACCCATCCCTGAGGCGACCAGAGGATCCCCTGGAGCCGCGGCCCGTCGGTCTGCCCGGCTCCGGGCTCGGCCCCGTTGATGAGGGTGAGCGTCAGTTGCCAGGCGTCGCCGTCGCGGGTCAGCCGCTGTCCGGGTTGGCCGTCCACGTCGGGGTGGTAGGAGAAAAAGTAAGCCTCTTCGATTTCGGGGCCACCCTCCGCCACCGGCTCGAAGCGCAGGGCCAGGCCGCTGGCTGTTTCAAATACGGCTGCGGTCCAGCCCTCGCGTTCGGCTGCCAGCCCGGCGCGTGTTTTTTCGATCAACGGTGCGTGTTCCTCGTCGCGCAGAGCTTCGTCGGCCACCTTGAGTTCGAACAATGGCGATTCATCATAAAGGACGCAGGCTTCCTTGCACACCTGGCCGGAAATCCGAGCTTGGAACGACAGCACATCGCCGGGCGAGGCGTCGGTCGGCACTTGGAAATCCGCCAGCAGGGCCGCCACTCCGTGATACACGTAGTGGGGAAATCCCTGCGAGTCGTAGCGCTCGGGCGTTTGCCAGCGCACCTCGGAAATTTCGACACCCTCCGGCACCTGCGGCCACTCCACCTCGCTTGGCAGGGAAAATCCACCCGAATGCCGGAAATACGCATGCCAACCCGGCGCGTGATCGAGGACGATGGCGAGAGTCACCGTGTCTCCGGGAGCCGCCTCGGCCACATCGGCCACCAGGCTCACCCGCAGGTTCGGGCGATCGTCGTCGCTGCTCAAAAAGTCAAATCCGCCGAAGGAGCCCGATTGCGCCGGAAGTCCGGGCGCAAGGCACAGGGCAAGGAATGCGAGCAGGAACAACAAGGAGCCGGCGGACAGACTGCGGCGGGCGCGGGAGACCCGGGAGGCAGGCGGATTCGTGAATCGGTTTCCCGGATTTGCAGAAGTTTGTATGGTGGAAAGTGTCATGATTTTGACGCGTGTGGAAAAGGGACAGGGAGAAAGGGGAGGTAAAGAAAAACTCGCTCTGCAAGCGCATTACGTCCCACGCCACAGACCGAAACCCCACCGCCATGCGACAGCGAGCGGCGGTGGCAGGCTCACCCTGTGGCGGTGAGCGCCTCCGGCAAGCCGGTTTGTCCACATATCTCTTGGGCGCTGCCGCGCACGCGGGCTCAGAGCATATTCAACCGATCAGGCCTCGCCCTGGGCCTTGCTGAAGGCATCCTCGCCATCAAAGCGCTGGAGCTTTTCCAGATGCACCCAGTCGAGACCCGCCGCCGCAATCGCCTCCAGAAGGCCAGTGACACAGGCGGAACAGGGCGCGCTTTCACTGTTGCGCGGCACGAAGCGGCAGCGCCAGCAATTCACACAGTCGGTGGAGGCTCCCGTCGGCGGGTAGACCAGGGTGCCGCGGTTGGAGATCATTTTCAGTTGGAATGCGGTGTTGGCCGCCGCCTCTTCGAGTTTTCCGCCGAGGGCTTCGGCGCTGCCATCGAATTCGATGAATGCATCCACACCCGCCAATTCCCGCTTCACGCCGCGCAACACGGCCACCTCTTCCCGGCGCGCCGGCATTTCCACGGCCTGTGGGATCGGCAGATCGGCCGGTGGCGGTTCGACTTGCGCGAGCTGGGCGATGATGGCATCGGCAAAGGCGCGGGTGCCGACCACGGGGCGGCCGCGCGCAATGTCCCCCGGCAGCGCCTCGGCGCGGGCCAGCGTCTGGTGAATTGCCTGCTCCACGCGGTATGCGCATTCGGCCTCGCCAAGGTGCCGCAGCAGCATCACCGAGGAAAGCATCAGCGCCAGCGGGTTGGCCTTGTCCTGCCCTGCGATGTCAGGAGCCGATCCATGCACCGCCTCGAAAATCGCGCACTCGTGCCCGAGATTGGCGCTGGGCGCAATCCCGAGACCACCCACCAGGCCGCTGGTCAGATCACTGATGATGTCGCCATTCATGTTGGTGGTCAGGATCACCTCGAATTGCTCCGGTCGGATCACCAACTGATGGGCGCAGTTGTCGATCAGAATGTGCTTCATTTCCACCCCGGGGAAATCCTCCGCCACCGACTCCGACACACGTTTGAACATGCCCTCGGTCTGTTTCATGATGTTCGCCTTGGTGGCGACATGCACGCTGGCCCGCCCTTCGTTGGCCGCGAGGGC